>JAHELX010000237.1 GCA_024643945.1 Anaerolineales bacterium | reverse complement strand
TGAAAAGAGAGTTATCGGCGAAAGGTACGAAGTCTCAGAGGGCATCATCCACTCCCCCAAACAGGCTAGATCCCAGAACGACATTATACGGTATATCGAGAAAAGCGACAACCTTTTCCCAAGCCCAAGGTGCATTTCCGCTTTAGAGTAAACCCGGTCCAGGTAAGACGCTTAGGGAATAAGTCAAATTAAAAACCTGCCCTAATCTCCAAATCCCGGCTAAACATAGTGACATCTTGTGCCGGCCACCGTCCAGTTGAGATACATCTGCCCCGCTCTAGACATTTGTCGCCGATTCTCTATAATGACGTTAAGGAACATCGATTAAATAACTTGAACGTTTTATCCTATATATAAGCCGACATTTGGCTAGTGCCCCATCAAAGTGATTTTGATAAGTTAGATTCGGCCTCATGGGCGTAATCTGTATCATATCATAATCCCTATGATGGGGTACTAGAAATGCGGAAGTTATCTATATCTTGTTCCTAAGGGACAAATCGCATTCATTGGGACCATCACAAGTAATAGTAATTAGGAGGAAAGGACTGTGGTCAATTTCAGTAATGTTACTGCTCATCTCGGTGAACTGGGACAGGCAACCCTCATCCTGACTGCTGCCGCGGTCATTAGCTGGCTTCTTCTCCTGGGAATCAACACAGTCATGACGCGTTTCACCCGGCGCACTAGCTCACAGTTGGACGATGCCATCCTTCGTGCCTTCCGTCTCCCGCTGGTTCTGTTCATCCTATTGATCGCGCTAAGAGCCGCACTTGCCCGGCTCACTTTCTTGCCCAATAGGTGGAATGAGTATGTGTCGAACGGATTCTTCGTCCTGTCCTTGTTAATCATCTATCTGCTTGCCTACAGGCTGACTCGAAATCTGATCAAATGGTACGCCAGTGAAATCGCCACGCGCACGGAAACACCTCTCGACAACCAGGTTCTGCCCTTCTTCCGGCGCATATTGCTCATCCTCTTGACCGTTGTCGCTTTCATCGTTTTGCTTGGTCACTTCGAGATAGAGGTCAGCGCTTTTATCGCCACATTGGGTATTGGGTCGCTGGCTATCGCCCTGGCAGCGCAGACTACCCTCTCTGACACGATCAGCGGCTTCGTCATTATGGTTGACCGCCCCTTCCGCATCGGCGACCGGATTGAGCTCCTGGATCTGGATACCTGGGGTGACGTGGTAGATATTGGGCTACGGAGCACCCGGATCCTGACTCGAGACAATCGCATGGTCGTGGTACCCAATGCGGTCATAGGCAAGAGTCTTATCGTCAATCATTCCTACCCAGACACACGCTACCGCGTACAGACTGAGATAGGCATAGCCTATGGCACAGACATTGAGAAAGCGCGCCAGGTGATGATCGAATCCATCAGTGCCCAGGACTGGGTGATGAAAGACGAGCGGATTGAAGCTCTCTTTTTGGAATTTGGCGACTCAGCGTTGATTTTTCGTGTTCGCTGCTGGATTCAGCACTATGTTGAAACTCGGCGCATTATGGACAAGCTCAATACATGTCTTTACGATGCGCTCAATCAGGCTGGCATAGAAATACCATTTCCGCAGAGAGTTTTGTCGATTTATGACAAACGATCCAACACCGCTCTACGCCGGGCACTACCACCCAACCATGCTTCTTGACCAGGCATGCAGACAACGCCAGTTCCAGCTCTTTATCTCGCTCGTCTGAATAAGTTTTTTATTCATTGAATAGCATGTTAGTTTAAGTATATAAGGTAGTTGCAGTAGTAGGGCTTGTGGGTATGTGGATTGTGCGCGTAGGAGGTGCTGGAGGCCACAACGGGTTGGGCTGTGATGAAGTCTGCCCCCCATCAGTTGTAGTCGCCCGATACAAGCGGTTGTGGAGGACCTGTGGATAGCTTGTTGCATAGGCTTCGCAAAAATTACGTGTCCTGGAGAGGCCGACGGGAGTTAGTCCTATATGTTGAGGTCGGTTTATATCGACCCCAATATCTGGATACTGGCTGTCCTTTAATGTGGTACATTTTGGGGATGTGCAGGACAGTTATCCCCAAAAACGTCGAGTTATCCACAGATATATGGGGGGTTATCCACAACTTGGGGGAATCTGATGCCCGTTGAGCCTGAACTGCGTGGTTGGTTGGAGCAGGAGAAATTAGCTACAGCCCGCAACGGCGGGCTGTAGCTTAGATGGGGAAGGCTAGAATGCGCTCACGCTGCTTCTCTATATAGGCTTTCGCGGATGGCCATGACGTCTCGGCGTAGGGCATCGTCGGTTTCTATCTGGGACGCGATTTTTTCACTGCCGTAAAGCACTGTGGTGTGATCTCGTCCTCCCAGTGCGTGGCCAATCTGAGGTAGGGAAGTTCTTGTCTCTTCCCTGGCCAGGTACATCACCATCTGTCGTGCCTGGGCGATTGCTTTGCGTCGGCTTCGCCCAAGCAGATCTGCCTCGGTCACGTTATAGTGCCGCGCCACGACACTCAGAATGTCGCCCAGGCTGAGATTTTCTTGCCTGGCAACCAGGTTATGCAGCGCCTGGCGAGCCAGGTCCAGGGTGACTGGCACGCGCATCAATGAGGCGTGGGCCAGCACGCGGTTAAGTGCCCCCTCCAATTCGCGGATGTTATCCTGCATTTGCCGGGCAATGAATTCTATGACCTCGCTGGGAACGTGAGTTCCGCGGTATTCGGACTTAAAGCGGAGGATGGCGATGCGCGTTTCCAGGTCGGGTGGTTGAACGTCGGCGATGAGTCCCCACTCAAAACGCGAAGCCAACCGCTTTTCAAGGGTGGGAATAGATTGGGGGGGACGGTCACTGGAAATGACGATTTGTCGACCCGCGGAGTGTAACGCGTTAAACGTGTGAAAGAACTCCTCTTGCGTGCTTTCCTTGCCGGCGATAAACTGAATGTCGTCCACTAGCAAGAAGTCGGCAGTGCGATAGCGTTCGCGGAAAGCCTCCGTTGCTTTGTTCCGGATAGCATTGATGAGGTCATTGGTAAAGGTTTCCGAGGAAACATAGAGAATTTGAAGTCCTCGGGCAACCGCGTAATGAGCGATTGCCTGTAACAGATGCGTTTTGCCCAGGCCCACCCCGCCGTAGAGAAATAGGGGATTGTAAGCCTCGGCCGGACTCTCTGCGACCGCCAGCGAAGCCGCATGAGCCAACCGGTTGGAACTACCGATGATGAATTGATCAAATGTGTATTGAGGATTCAGGGAGAATATGGGGCGGCCATTATTGCTGGGCTTTGCCGCGGAGGACGTGCCGTTCTGTTGGAGAAGCACCACAGGTTCCTCTGCCGGAGTATCCGGCGACTGAACCACGAAGCGAACTTCTGTCGATCGGTTGAGAATACCCGTCAGCGTTCGCTGAACTGTTCCGCGCAGGCGGTTTTCTAGCCAATCTTTGGCATAGCCGTTTTGCACTCCAATGAAGAACGTCCCATCTTCATAGGCCAGGACATGGGTTTGCTTGAGCCAGGTGTCGAACGTTGCTTTCGTCATCTGCAGTTGCAATTCGCCTAAAGCTGCCTGCCAGATCTTGTCCGGTTTCATCATCCAAGAAGTCTCCGTCGATTTCATAAACGCCGACAAGCCAAGATTATGCTGTATCCCAACAAGGAGCTGATCGGTGTATGAATGAGCCTAAAAGCGTCAAAAGAGAACAAAAAATCTTAGCAAACGCTGGTTTAGCGTCACCTTTTTTAGCTAACTATGTAGCGGTTCAGTTTAGATCAATTGAACGCAGCAATCGTTCGACCAGGAAGTAGTAGGCGGAAGGCTGGGGGCAGGTATCGTAACCTGGTAGTCACTGCGGTAGAGGAACCGCGGACGATAACATGCCTGGAGGAGACTCTCAAGCTTGCCGCCGTGCTCTCCGATAAGCTTGTCTATGTCTTGCTCGTGAGTCAGTACCCCTTTCGCCTGTTAATTGGTCCGCGTCTCATTCTACCAAAACTCCTCTCTCTTGACAAGGGGGTACACCTTAAAATCGAGCGTCTTCTGCATGATTTTAAGCTAGTTATGGAAACAGCCTCCAGCCTTGCTTTGCACTCGCTCTGCGGTATAATGCACTGATGCATGAGGTGTGCTATGGGCACCACTGAGGCCGTGTGATTGGAGAGAGATGATGTTAGAAATTACCATCCCAGCGCGTGGTTTGCTGCGGCTGGAATATTTGGTCCTCGACGTCAATGGAACCATCGCGCTTGACGGGGAACTTATCCCAGAGGTGGGTGAGCGTTTGGCCAGGTTGGGGGAGCTGCTTGAGATTTGGCTGGTCAGCGCCGACACGCAAGGCACGTTGGCAACACTCGCATCTCGTCTCAAGATAACAGCACGAAGGTTGCAGCCGGGAGATGAGGCAGCGCAAAAGGCGGCATTGGTAACGGAACTCGGTGCAGAGCGAGTGGTCGCTATAGGCAACGGCGCTAACGACGCAGCTATGTTGCGGCGATCAGCGTTGGGCATTGCAGTGTTGGGCGGCGAGGGGTTGGCCGTGGCCTGTTTGACTGCTGCCGACGTCGTCGCGCCCGACATTGGGGTGGCGCTGGATTTATTGCTCTGGCCGCGTCGTCTGCTGGCTACACTGCGAACTTAGGGGGGATTTTGTGACAGATTATGGGGCCAGAGCGTACGATCGCTTTATGGCGCCTCTGGAGCGGCTGGGCCTGAGAGGCTGGCGCCAGCAATTGCTGCGCCACGTGGAGCCCCCTGTGCTGGAGGTGGGGATAGGGACCGGCGCATCGTTGCGCTGGTACAATGGGCATTCGCCCCTGACGGCGATAGACCGGGAAGGGGAGATGGCCTGGGCAGCGCAGGAACGGGCACTTGCCCTGGGTAGCCCAACTGCTATGGTGCAGATGGATGCCCAACATCTGGCCTTCCCCGATGCGACTTTTGCCAGTGCTGTCACTAACCTGGTCTTTTGCAGCGTGGGCGATCCAGTGCGAGAACTGCGCCAGATCCGACGTGTGTTGCGGCCCGGCGGGCGGCTATACATGCTGGAGCATGTCCGGCCTGATAACCCTGTATTTGGCCTGCTGGCCGACCTGCTGAACGTTCCCTGGCACGCTTTCACCCAGGAGTGCCATCTCAACCGGCGCACGGCCGACAACGCGGTGGCTGCTGGCTTCAAATTGGAGGTGGTGGAGAAGCGATTGGGGGGGGCGATCAACTTGATTGTGGCGCGAGCGTAGGGGCGTGTCTGTATACGCCTGCTACGCCTCCATTGCAAGTCCACGACAGGCCGTCAGGTCTGTCGCTATTAAGGCCCCACGTACAGGTATTGCAAGGCCGGGCTGTCCGTTCGAGCGAGGAGTGCCATCACCTCGGCCAATGGATCGGCCGGGCGCGCAAGCCCGAATAGCCCCTGGAAGAGGCTGAACGGTGGCTGGTATTCGACAATGCGTGGTTCGCCTTCGATACCACCCAGTTCGGCCGCGCGCCGGATGGCGTCGGGCAGGTTACCTAGTTGATCTACCAGTCCCAACTTGAGTGCTTGTTGGCCGGTGTAGACTCGCCCGTCAGCCAGCGCCTTGACCTGATCCACTGATAGCCCGCGTCCATCGGCCACGATTTGCACAAAACCCGCGTATGCCTCGTCAATAATCGCCTGCCAGATGGCGATTTCCTCGTCGGTCATCGAGCGGAAAGGACTCCCTTCATCTTTGAGCTCACCACTCTTTATGGTGGTAACTTCCACGCCGTATTCTTTTAACAATTCGCCGAAGTGGATAAACTGGCTGATGACGCCGATGCTCCCAGTCAATGTACCCGGATTGGCAAAGATCTCGTCGGCCGGCGCGGAAACATAATAACCGCCGGAGGCGGCCAGTTCGCCCATGGAGACGACGACCGGCTTGGTCATCGCCAGGATTTGCTGGTAAATCACATTTGAGGCGACCACACTGCCGCCCGGGCTATCAACGCGCAGCACCACTGCTTTCACCTCGGGGTCCGCTTCCGCCTGCTTCAAGTGATCTATGACCACGCCAGAATAGGCTTCGGTGGACGTGGCAAAGGGTTCGACAGGAGGGCTCCCGGAGACGATAACACCCTCTACCCGGACGATGGCTACCGCCGGCCCGGTGGCCAGGTCTCGCCCGCCAAAAGTCGCGGCGACCGCGAAAATCCCGGCAAAGCTGGCGCAAACGATAGCCAACACCAGCCCGCCACCGATGACCATCCACAAAAGGCGTTGTTTGACTGTCATTGGGAATTCCTCCTCTTTGTGATGCGTGAGCGTAAAACGTAAAGACGTAAAACGTAAGTATCACGCTTCACGTTTCACGCTTTACGTTTCACGTCAACTTCACAAACCGGCGCCGCCCCACTTGCAAGACCTCGGCCTGCCCCGGCGCGACGATGATGTCAGCCGATTCCACCACCTCCCCATCCAGTTTTACCCCTTGCTGCTGGATCAGTCGCCGGGCTTCTCGTTTGCTGCTGACGACGCCAGTGGCATGCATCAAATCCACGATGTTGATGGGGCCGATCAACGCGTGCTCTGGCATATCAGGCGGCACCTCTCGCTGTTGAAAGACGGTCTTGAAGTGTTCCTCAGCCCTGGCGGCCGCTTCCTCTCCGTGGAAGATGGAGACGATTTCACGCGCGAGTCGCATCTTGGCGTCGCGAGGGTGGACCCGCCCACTCTTCAGGTCTGCTTCGATTTGAGCCACCTGCGGCGGCTCAAATCGGGTGACCAGCTTATAGTATTGGAGCATTGCCTCGTCGGGGATGCTCATCACCTTGCCATATTGTTCCTCTGGCGGCTCGTTGATACCGACGTAGTTGCCCGTGCTCTTTGACATCCGCAATTGGCCGTCGGTTCCGACCAGGATGGGCAGGGTGATACACACCTGGGGCCGCTGCCCAAAAGCTTCCTGCAATTTGCGCCCGGCCAGCAAGTTGAAGAGCTGTTCTGTCGCGCCGATCTGTACGTCGGTTTCCATAGCTACTGCGTCGTAGCCTTGCATCAGCGCATAGAAGAACTCATGCAGCCAGATGGGGTCCCCTTTGGCATAGCGCTTACTGAAGTTGTCGCGGGCTAAGAATTGTTGCACCGTGAAGTGATTGGCCAGGTTGATCACGTCGGCAAAGGTCAGTTGGCTCAGCCAGTCGCCATTATAGCGAATTTTCGTCTTTGCCCGGTCGAGGACTTTAAACGCTTGTTCGGCGTAAGTCCGTGCGTTTACCATCGCCTGCTCAGGCGTCTGTTGGGGGCGGGCCGTGTCCTTGTCGCTGGGGTCGCCGATGAGCCCGGTAAAGGTGCCGATGAGAAAGGTGACATCGTGCCCCAAGTCTTGAAATTGCCGTAGCTTGCGCATAGTGACCGTATGTCCCAGGTGAATGTCGGGAGCGGTGGGATCGTAGCCACAATAGACCCGAAGTGCGCGACCTTCTTTGAGGCTCTCGCGCAATTCTCGTTCCATCACGCGGTAAGTCTCATCATCACCAAATTCAACTCCTTGCATCAGGATGGCCAATTGTTCCTCGACGGGTCGCATAAAGAACTCCTCAGATGGTTGAGATGGGATATGCCTGCCTATCGGCATCGGCAAGCAAGGGTTACTCAGCGTGGCGCTCGGCGCCACAGGCGTGACAAAATTGCGCGTCGTCCCGGAGTTTAGTACCACAGCGGTGACAATAAAGGGCCGATGCTTCCCCGCTCTCCGGCCGGCGGGCACTCTGAGATTGACTGGGCTGCCTTTTGCGAGACGACCGCTGACGCTGGGAGCGAGGTGATGGCTGGCGCAGCGCTGGCTCAGGCATGACCACAGCCCGCTGGCTCCAGAACCAGTAGCCAAAAGCCCCTATCAACAAAAGGACCCCAGCGGCGATGAGGATCGGCCCCAGGTTATCTTTCAGCCCCCCTCCGCCGATTTCTACTGGCGCCTGCTCCGGTGACGAGGGGACGCTGATCCCTGCCGAGGGATTGTCGGTGCTGCGTGTGTAACTTGCCTGCAGCGAATAGGAGTCACCAGCCGATACAGCCCCTACCTGGTAAAGGGCATACGTCAATCCATCCTGTCCAGTCTCTGTGGTAGATGGCAGCGGATCAGAGGTGAACGCCTGCGCCTTTGTAGGCTGCTGTAGCTCTAGTGTGAGATTGGCAACGTCGTTACTGGGGGTGAATGAAAAGGAAATGTCACGGGCACTACCGTTGATGCTGAGCAAATCACTGCTGTAATATTCAAACTGAAAGCGTCGGCTGGGCGTGGCGAAGCTGAGCACTTTGCCGTCGGCGCTGTCTACAAAATCGTATTCCGGGATGTTGAGCAGCGTTCCTTGTGCCTCGTCCAGGTAAGCTACGGCGTGCAACGCCTGAACGGTCGCCGGAAGAGTGAAGCTCACCTGGGCTGGCAGTGGCACATCGTCCGCGATTTGACCTCGGAAAAGAACGAGAACCTGTTGGGGGCGGTCATACTCGGGCCAAAGGGCAATGTTCAGGTCGACCAGAGGGGTGGACGACTGTGCCTGTGCCACGCCGGCAAGGAGCGGCATCAAGAGCAATGACAAGACTAAACAACGAGTGAAAATTGAACGGACCTTTGACTTCATTATCTTCAAATATCCTTCTCTCGTATCTTCTCAATATCTTGGGGTAAGGGCAGGTCTTGCGCCTGCCCAAACGGGCAACCGCAAGGGTTTGCCCCTACTTTTTGAGAAGATACCTTCTCTCTGTATAACATAAGTTACTCAATTATATCGCATAGAGTCCATTTTTCCAAGTGACACACCACCGGGACGATCCGGGATGTTTGACAACCATCAGACTAGTTCGTATAATGAGT
>JAHELX010000236.1 GCA_024643945.1 Anaerolineales bacterium | reverse complement strand
CCTGTAACGCAGCCTCAGGCGTCTGTGTGCCATCTGCTACCGCCGTCATAGCATCCTGGATGAAGGTGCGAATCGGCGTCCAGGCGGCAATATCGGGCTCGGTACGACCGTACTGCACCCAACCCAGTGCCTCCCCATAAAGAGGGTTCGTTTTGATATAGTCTGCCAGGGCCGCCTGGGTTGAGCTGCGCGCCGGGAAGTATGCGGTGGCTTTGACCCACTCGGCATTCGGACCTGTGCCCATCATCCATTTCAAGAAAATGAAGGCAGCCCGCTCCTTCTCCGTGGTCGTCTTGAAGATCGTCACGCTGGGGCCATAGAGATCGACGACGGGATTGGCGGTCGTGTGCGGATCGGGCGCGATACCCCAGTTGGTTACCTTACCCCCCTGTTGGATTGCCTGGGCGTAGTACGGTAATCCGGCGGTGGAGCCAAAGGTGAAGGCAATCTTGCCCAGCGCGAAGTCGGTTTGATCCTCAAACGCTTTGGCGATGATAGTCGCATAGTTTTTCCTGAACAGGTCGTTGATAAGGTTCAGGGCGCCCAGGCCCGCCTGCGAATCAAACGCAACGGTTTTACCGTCCGGGCTGAGCAAATCGCCGCCGCGGCTCCACACCCAGTTCGAAAAGGTAGACGCGTCGGGGGTCATTTCATAACAGTAGACATCCGGCGGCTTGCTCACGGTTTCGCAGATTTTCATAAAGTCGTCCCAGTTCTCGGGCGGCTTGTCAAAGCCGGCGGCCTTCAGCATATCCATATTGTAATACATCACCTCCATACTGCGCATGAAGGCGATACTGTACACCTTGTCGCCGGAGTTGGGATAGTGGTCGATGAAAGTGGGATAAATATCTTTCAGATCCTCTGCAGTGAATCCGATCTGGGGATCCTTCATCAGGTCGTCCAGCGGAATGACCGCGTCTGATTTGATGTAATTCGCGACATCGTCCTGATACGCGATGGCCAGATCGGGCGGGTTACCCGCGGCAACGGCAGCCGTGATTTTCTTGTACAAGTCACTGTAATTGCCCTGATACGTCGCCGTCACTTTGATATCAGGGTGTGAGGCATTGAATTGGTCGACCAGCGCATTCAATGCGGCTTGTTGGGTTTGGCTTTGCCCGTGCCAGAATTGCAGTTCGACCACTTTCCCGGCAGGAGCCGTCGTCGCTTGAGGCACCTCCGTCGCCTGTGGGGCAGCGGTGGAAGGTGCTGAGGATGTCGCCGGTGCCGCTGGCGGCGTCGCCGGCGGTGCACACGCCGCGATGGGCATGGCAAACACCAGTATGAGCATAAACACCAAGTACTTCTTCATGAGATTAACCTCCTCGGTTCAAAGTTTTTTGTGAATAGGGACTTCCTATCCACGGATACCGACTGTCGCGATACCTTCGATAAACCAACGCTGCAAGACCAAATAAAGCAGAATCACGGGAACCACACTGATGGTGACCGCCGCCAATAATAATTGCACTTGCGTACCCGCATTGGTGATGAAAGCTGCTATCCCGACTTGAATCGGGCGCATCTCGGGGCTGTTCGTCACCAGGAGCGGCCACATCAACGCATTCCAACTCCCCAAGAAAGTGAACAGAGCACTGGTGATGAGTGCCGGGCGCGAAAGCGGCAGCACGATGGATAACAAAAAACGCAAATTGCTGGCGCCATCAATTACGGCCGCATCGTACAGATCTTGCGGGATTGATCTAAAAAACTGTCGCAGCAGAAAGACGCTGAATGCGCTGCCCGTCCAGGGGATAATCAGCGCCTGGTAGCGATTAATCCAGCCGAGATCGCTAACCACAATGAAATTAGGCACCAGCGTCACCTCGAAAGGAACCATCATGGTGGCCAGCAAAATGATAAAGAGCACGTTGCGCCCGGGAAACTCCATGCGTGCAAATGCATACGCGGCCAAGGCCGAGGTGATCAATACGCCGAGGACCGTGGACGTTGCGATGAAAATAGAATTGGCAAAATAGCGCGGGAAAATCTCCACCTGGTCCCATGCCAGAATATAGTTGGAAAAGAGCCAGTGGGTGGGCAAAAAGGTCTGGGCAGCAGATGCTTCGATGTAACTTTTCAACGAGGTAAGCATCATCCACACAAAGGGGAAAAGCGCCCAAATCGCCCCGGCAAGTAACACCAGGCGGAGTGCCAGCCCTGTCAAATTATTCCGGACGCGTTGCATATTGATCGTCATCTTTCGTCTTCCGCTTTAATCCTGTTCCGCGCGTCGCCCAAAGAATCTAAAATTGAATAAGGTCAACGCGAGGATAATTAATGAAAGCAAAACCGCGATTGTCGAAGCGTAGCCATAATTGGAATAGGTATACAATTCATTGAACATATATACGGTTAGTGTATTGGTGCTGCCCAGCGGCCCACCCAGGGATTGTGCCGCCGCCGTGTTCATGGCGAAAATCTGATTGAATGATTGCAGGGAGGCGATGACAGAGACAACGACGACGAAAAAAGTGGTGGGGGCAAGCAGCGGCAGGGTAATATAGCGGAACAGTTGCATCCCATTCGCGCCATCAATACGCGCCGCGTCGTATAGCTCGCCCGGAAGGTTGGTCAGACCGGCCATGAAGATCACGATGTCGTAACCCAGCGATTGCCAAATCGTAAAAATTGCAATGGCAATCAGTGCCAGGCTGGGGCCCTGGACCCAGGTCGGAATGGACCAGTGCTGGCGATGGGCAATGATCTGGACTATGCCAATGGGTTCAATCAACCAACGCAGCGGTGCGATGCCGAAACGCTCTAATATGAGATTGGCCAGCCCGCTGGATGGGTCGAATATCCAGGCCCAAACGATCGAGGAGCCGACGGTAGAGATAACGTACGGGAGGAAAAAGATTACGCGATAAACGGCCGGTTTGCGCACACCCTGATACAGGAGGTAGGCGAAAAACAGCCCCAGTACCATGGTGACGGGCATCGTCAACAACGCATAAACGAAAGTGGTGACCAGGGAGTTCCAAAAATCGCTGCCCGTCAGCGCGTGGATATAATTACCCAGGCCGACGAACCTGAATTTGTTGATCGGCCCCGTGTTCAGACTGACGTAGATCGCGTAGAAAACGGGAATAATGTGGAAGGCGCCGATGACAATATATGCAGGGAGTATATAGAGATACGCCGACCATTGCATACCTCGCCGTGAACCACTGCGTGCCGGCACGGGTGGCCGCGGTCCTGGGCTTTGAGCCGTTGGCACAGGCTGTGTGGTAATCTGCGTGTTTTCGGGCTTGAAAGCAGATCGCTTTTCGCTTGGCATAAGGTTTAAGACCAATATCTTTCAAATAGCAAAGACCAGACTTCGGAAGTCTTCCTGGCGGATTTCAGGCTATTAGAAAGTTTGCTTCGTTTCTAAAGATATATCCCAAGCCTTCCGAAGTCTTATTTGAACAGCATTGGGTTTAAGACTTTTCAATTGCCCTCCTTGAATGTAGTAACATATCTTCAAGCCAGGTCAGGGGGGTCTGAGTACGAATAGCCTCTATGCCTGCCTCTTTGAGAATCAAGGGCAGATAGGCCGAGTTGTTGAAAGGTGTATAGGCAGTAAGCTGACCACTTTCATCCGTGATGTAGAGGATGCCATTGGCGACGATGGGGCTTTCCCAGTGAATAGCGCCAATCTGTGTGTCGTGCCAAAGCTGGCTGCCAGTGACCGGGTCGAGAGCACCTACATTATGGCTACCGGCGTAGTACAGCACGCCGTTAGCGATTATAGGGGATGTGCCGCCCTGGGCAGACACCCAGACGACTTGAAGGCCAGGGATACCGCTGGCATTGACCGTCAAGCGGAGGCCGGAAATACCAGAGTCATCGGCCACGAAGGCCCAGGTAGTCCCGTCAGCCGGATTGACCCAGACGGCGGGCGCGGTCAATACCATACCGCCTTGGGGGGCATCGATCACCTGGCCGACTTCGCCCCCGGTGTGACCCGGCCCACCCTGCCCGCTCAGGTTATCCAGATTGATCAGGCGCAGTTTGCTGTCCTTGCCGCCTTGCAGGGCCAGGTGCCTGATGGCGCTGTTGGCTGGAACGGGCAGGATTGCGGGTGCCGCGCTGCCGAGATCGAGGTCGAGATCCTGTAGTTGTTGATAATCGGTTGGTGTATAGCTGTCGAGGGGATTGCCGTTTGCCCCGGTGCCGTCGGGATTGAGGGCAAAGACGCTATCGCCCCAGTCATGCTGGGATGGGTCATAAAGCCCATTGCCGGTGGCCATGTAAATTCTGCCGGTATCCGCGTCGTAGACGACACCCGCCCGTGCCCAAATCGCCGACTGCACGGCCGGGCAGTCGGGGGTGCCGGGCCGCTCGACAAAATGCACAGCCTGATCGCTGCAATTAGCATTGAAGACCTTTTGTGAGCCGTCGGCCAAATTGATGGCGGTAACGTGACCTTGGTAATCGCCCCTGTCACCAAGGTAACCCCCGCTAGTCACATAAAGGTAGCTCGCGCCACTCTTGTCAGTGGCAATGCTAAGAGCAGACGACCCCTTCTCATTGAATGGTTTCAGGCTTGCCAGTTCAGGCCAACCACCGCCGGTGATCTCGACGCCGTCACCTACCCGATACTTGTGGACATAGCCATCCAGGCCATAACTGTAGACGTATTGTCGATTGGGATCGATGGCGGGTGACGAGGTCGTGTAGCACGGCTCAGAGCCATTGTTGATGCGGCACGAGCCGGCAGGATATTGGTGGACCCAAACCTGCGCGCCCGTGTGAGCGTCGAGGGCAACGATGTGGCCGGCCTTGGTAGTAACGAAAAGCAAGTCCTTGATGCCGGTCGGGGTGTTCACGCCACTCAAATAAGCCGGCGCGCCATCGGCAACCGCCGGCAGGGGGACTTGAAACAGACGGCGCAGGCCGTTGACGTTGCCCGACCCAATCGAGGTTTCCTGAGTGTTGTTGCCACTATGTTGGGCGTTGAAATTGAACTGAAGCCAGTCGTAGGGCGCTGCCGTCGTACCAGCCGCAGCCGTCAGGGCAGGCAGCCCGGCGTAGGAACTGCACCCAGAGCACAGACTGACAACGATTACCAGGCTGAACGCTAGCTTACGCAGCCATGCCTCTTGTCGTATCTTTAGATTCATAATCCCTCACTTTAATAGTCTGCATCACTTCATCCCCAGCAAGGGTAGCAGGACGATGCCGATAAAGTCCTGAAGGAAGTGCATGACGATGGGCGCGACCAGGCTCTTGCGCCACAGGTAGACGAGAGCGAAGACCAGGCCCATCGTACCGACGGTTACCACCCCAGCCGTTCCCTCATAGCCGTGCCCGAGCGAAAAGACGAACGCCGAGAGCACAACAGCCACAGCCGAGCTAGCAGTGATGGCCTTGAAGCGCAGTATGAGGTAGCCGCGGAAGATGGTTTCTTCCGACAGGGCAACGATCACGACCAGGACGAAGGCCAGCAGAAGTTCTGCCGGGCCCGTGGCGGTCAGGGATGAAGGCAGCGGCGTCGACGGAGCCGAAAACCCGGCCGATTGCAGAGCACTATCCTCCAGAGCGGTACCATAGAAGAGGGGGATGAAAAGGACAATGCCCAGGACGATGTCTCTCCAGCCATTCTGGAACGTCCAGCCAAGTAATTTGACGGACTCGCGGTTGCGCCAGACAAAGAAGAGGATCAGGCTGACCAGAGCCAGGTCGCGTAGAATGGTCGCAACTGCGGCGAGCACGAAGCCTACGCTTCCTTGCTTAACCGCGAAAAAGGAAAAGGCCAGGGACGGCACAATCAGAAAAAGGAAGACAGCAACCTCAAAAAGCTGCTCCGTCCGACCGGGCTGGGTGCCGCTCCTGGTATTGGTCTCGTCGGTATTCAAGCTGTTTGCCATAGATAGCTCCTCCTAAAAGTTGATAGTGCGATCTTTGTTTTGTTGGAATTAACTGCAATACCCTTCATCTATGCTTCCTGCTCTTCTACGAAACAGCGTTAGAACGAAGCGTCTGAGCCCTTCTTCAGTTTTCCTCCAACCACAGCTTCAACCTGCAGAGTTCAGAAAGAACCCCAGGCAGCCTGAAAACAGTCCGATGGTCGGTGTTATACTTCAGGACAGCGCGACCATAGGCAAACGCAACAAGAATCCTGTCTTATTATAGCGAGGATTGCTCTCATTCGTCCTTATGCCCACCTAAAGGAAAGCTTAAGGCAATCTTAACGCCGGGCTATCCAGTTTCTAGATGAGAGGTTAATCTACCCGTCCGGGAAGTCCGGCAAGTGGTAGGAGTGTCCGCACTGGAGCTGACCCTTATCCTCAAAATGTACCTTAATTTATACCGACTGTTTATATCCTGATATATGGTCATCGGATCGGCCAGATGATATAATCAAAAAGGGCATACGGAATTTGGGCTTGACAGCCCTGTTTATTTGTCTTATACTCTGTAAGACTTATCCGGGGATGGGTGAGAGTTTTCATCTGAGCAGAAATGTAAACCGGATGTTGGAAATGGCTTTCGAAGGAGGGTATAGGTATGGAAAACCACGTGGCAGGAGAGCACACCGCCCAACACGGAACGGAGGTTGATATGGGTCACGAGGCCGGCCATGCCCATCACGTGGACCACACCGGTCACGAGCAGATGTTCCGGCAACGCTTCTGGGTGTCGCTGGTGCTGTCTATTCCGGTGTTGGTGTATAGCGCTACGATTCAGAACTGGCTGGGCTTCAGCCCGCCCACGTTCCCGGGCAGCCAGTGGATCACCCCGGTCTTTGCGGTGATCATTTTCGCCTACGGCGGCCTGCCATTCCTGCAGATGGCGGTACCCGAAGTGCGCAACCGCCAGCCGGGCATGATGACACTGATCTCGCTCGCCATCACGGTGGCCTTTGCCTACAGCCTGGCTACACTTTTCATGGAGGGCGCTACCGGCTTCTTCTGGGAGTTGGTAACGTTGATCGACGTGATGCTGCTGGGCCACTGGATCGAGATGCGCAGCGTGCGCCAGGCTTCCAGCGCGTTGGACGAGTTGGCTAAACTGATGCCCGATACGGCCGAACGCATACGCCCGGACGGCAACACCGAAGAGGTGCCGGTCGGCCAGCTTGCTCAGGGCGACCTGGTTTTGGTGCGGCCTGGCACCAGCATCCCCGCTGATGGCCAGGTGGAAGAAGGGGACTCCGACGTGAACGAGGCGATGATCACCGGCGAGTCCAGGCCGGTCTCCAAGCAGCCTGGCGACGAGGTGATTGGCGGTACGGTCAACGGCGATGGTAGCCTGCGGGTGAGGGTGACGGCTACCGGCGAGCAAAGCGCGCTGGCCGGCATTATGCGCCTGGTGAGGGAAGCACAGCAGAGCAAGTCGCGCACCCAGGTGCTGGCCGACCGGGCAGCCGGCTGGCTCTTTTATGCGGCGCTTAGCGTGGCCATCGTCACCGCCATCGCCTGGACTATTGCCGTCGGGTTTAATGTAGACGTGATCAAACGCGTGGCCACGGTGCTGGTAATCGCCTGCCCCCATGCTTTGGGACTGGCCATTCCCCTGGTAGTGGCCATCACCACTTCCATCGGAGCCAGCAACGGTATCTTGATACGCGATCGACTGGCACTGGAGAAGGCGCGAGAGATCGACACTGTCATCTTCGACAAGACGGGCACGCTGACCAAGGGTGAGTTCGGCGTGGTGGGCATGGTGACAACCGATGGCTATGAAGCTGACCAGGCGCTGGCGTTGACGGCAGCCATCGAAGGCGATTCGGAGCACACCATTGCCCGGGGTATCCGGCAAAGCGCCGAGGAAAAAGGGCTGTCGCTGCCCACGGTATCCGATTTTGAGGCGATCAAAGGTCGTGGGGTACGGGCAGCCCGCGATGGGCAGGCCGTCTACGCGGGAGGACCGCGTTTGCTGGAAATGCTGGATCTGGAGATGCCGGAGCCGATTCGGCGCTTCCGAGTTGAGAGCAGCGCCAAGGGGCAGAGCGTGGTGTACCTGGTGCAAGCCAGCCAGGTGGTGGCCGGGTTGGCCCTGGCCGACGTGATCCGCCCGGAGAGCAAGCAGGCGGTACAACGGCTGCACGAGATGGGAGTCGAGGTGGCCATGCTGACCGGCGACAGCGAAGCCGTAGCCAAAGCAGTGACCGAGGAACTGGGCATCGACCGGTACTTCGCCCAGGTACTGCCGGAGCAGAAGGACCAAAAAGTGACCGAGTTGCAGAACCAAGGCAAACGGGTAGCCATGGTCGGCGACGGTGTCAACGACGCGCCGGCCCTGATCCGCGCGGACGTGGGCATCGCTATAGGCAGTGGTACCGACGTAGCCGTGGAGTCGGCTGGCATCATCCTGGTCAAGAGCAACCCGCTGGACGCAGTGAAGATCATCAGCTTGAGCCGGGCCAGCTATCGCAAGATGGTCCAGAATCTGATCTGGGCAGCGGGTTACAACGTCATCGCCCTGCCGCTGGCGGCTGGCGTGCTGGCGCCCATCGGCATTTTGTTGTCGCCGGCAGTGGGGGCCTTGCTCATGTCCCTCAGCACCGTGATCGTAGCCATCAACGCCCAATTGCTGCGCCGAGCACAGGTGACAACGTAAAAGAGAGTCGATTTATCTTCCTTAGTTGCCAGGCCGGGCGAGGGGCAAGGTAACAGTGAAAGTGGTGCCTTGCCCTACCGCGCTCTCCACGTCAATCCGGCCCCCATATTGGTGCGCCAGGTCTTTCGCAATGGTCAACCCCAGGCCGGTGCCAACGGCCTCTACAGTCCGCGCGTTGGGAGCACGGTAGAACTCCTCAAAGAGGTGGGGGAGCGACTCCGCAGGGATGCCAATGCCGTTGTCCGTTACCTGCACCTGAGCCTCGCCTTCCACACGAGACAAGGAGATGGTCACACTCCCTCCGGAAGGAGTATACTTCAGCGCGTTATCCACCAGGTTAGTG
>JAHELX010000235.1:7169-8939 GCA_024643945.1 Anaerolineales bacterium | reverse complement strand
AAGCCAACGGTAGCCGATAAGGAGACGCTGAATGAACTGGCCCGTTGGGGTGCGACCCATTTCCCCGAGTCTGACGTGGCCGGGATGGGGAAATACGGCACGGCCGAAACCACTGGCGCCCAGCAACAGGCGGGCGGGCTACCCAGCTACAACTTCAACAGCGGCGTCTTTGACGGCTGGGAGGCGATTGACGGCCCCACCATGTACGATACCATTCTGCGCGGCGCCGACCAGGGCAAGCAGGATCGCTACGGGCGCGACACTTGCTACAGTTGCACCGTCCGTTGCAAGCGCGTGGTGGAGATCAACGATGGCCCATATAAGGCAGACCCCCATTATGGCGGTCCGGAATATGAGACGACCTCTACCTTTGGCAATTACTGCGGCGTCAGTGATCTGGCTGCCATCGCCAAAGCCAACGAGATCTGCAACAAATACGGTATGGATACCATCTCGTGTGGGGCAACCATCTCATGGGCGATGGAATGCTTTGAACAGGAACTTATCACCGTCGAGGACACAGGTGGTATCGAATTCCGCTTTGGTAGCAGCGAGGTGATCGTCAAGATGACAGAGATGATCGCCAAACGCGAAGGGTTCGGGGACATCCTGGCCGAAGGCTCGGCCCGTGCTGCTGCCAAAATCGGGCGAGGCACGGAAGAATTTCTCATCACCACCAAGAATCAAGAGACACCAGCCCACATGCCGCACACCAAGCGCAGCCTGGCTGTGATCTACGCCGTCAACCCCTTTGGCGCCGATCATCAGTCGCACGAGCACGATCCCGGTTATTATTTTTATCCAGAGCGCATGGCCCAGCTTGGCCTGCAAGACCCCCAACCCAAACTGGCGCTCAACGCCGAGATGGTACGCTATGCCATGATCACTCAACACTTATACAGTGTTATGGACAGCATCAACGTGTGCCAGTTCGTTTTTGGGCCGGCGTGGCAACTCTACGATTCGAACCAACTGGTGCAGGCTGCCCAGGCCGTGACTGGCTGGGACGTAAGCCTGTACGAACTGATGCAGGTCGGCGAGCGCCGCCTAAATATGTTACGAGCCTTCAACG
Organism: Anaerolineales bacterium; assembly: GCA_024643945.1. The sequence continues at coordinate 7,867 of JAHELX010000235.1, read as the reverse complement.
CGCGCGAAGGGATTGGGCGCGAAGCCGACACGTTGCCCAAAAAATTCTTCAAGCGCCCTCTGAAGGGAGGAAAAACCGAGGGCTACGTACTGGACTACGACGAATGGCGGCAGGCAGTTGATACGTACTACGCCATGTCCGGCTGGGACGTGGAGACTGGCTATCCTACCCGGTCTAAACTCGAAGCTCTGGGCATCGGCTGGGTGGCTGACGAACTTGGCCTGTAACGCCAACTGTGGAGGGGCAAAACTATAAGAATCCTGGGAGGCGGGGTGGAAATCAGGAGGTATTCCCTTGGCCACAAAAATACTGTACATTGAGGATGCCAAAGAGCAAGCAGACGCTGTTGCCACTATGCTCGAATACCGACTCGAGGAGGTTGAAGTTCAGATAGCCAGAGACGGGCTAGAAGGAATCAAGAAAGCTCGTGAGTGGAATCCTGACCTGATTCTCCTGGATCTGATGATGCCCCGAGCTGATGGCATTGAAGTCATCCACCGCATACGACGTGATGCAAAGATTGGCGATGTGCCTATCGTAGTCATTTCGGCCTGGGTCGGAGCCGGCTCGCAGTTGGGACACCTCGTCGAAAAGGGAGGCGCCGACGCCGTTTTCGCCAAGCCACTAGAGGCTGAGCAGTTAGTGAACATTGTGGCACGGTACGCTCGACGTAGGTGATGCACCTCCTGACGTACCAG
>JAHELX010000235.1:0-7069 GCA_024643945.1 Anaerolineales bacterium | reverse complement strand
GGGTGAGATGCTTCTACCCTTTTCATATCATTTTGATGCAATATCTCGCCAAAGGTTTCACGATCAACGATGGGGGGCCTACGAGAATCATCCAATAGTAGACAGGCGAAGGTCGCCTGCCGCTTCAGGGTCCGTAAATGAATAACTTCCTGCATTTAAGGCGGATTTCTCGGGCAAAATGGATGGTAGTGCGTGAACTCATTCTTTTATGGACCCTTAGCACTTGTTCATGAATGACTTCGCACTTTGGAATGGAAATTAGGCGTAAAACCGCCACAAAAATACGAAGTTGTTTTTGAACAAGTACTTAGTTGGTCACGATGACAACGCCCGACATGCCGACGCCGCCCGGAGCACCGTGGAAAGCGCAGTAATAGGGGTACTCGCCGGCCTGGGTGAAGGTATGGCTGAAGGTGTCACCCTTGCGCATAGTGCCCGAATCGAAGCTTCCGTCGTCGGCGGTGACGGTGTGGGTTGGATTATCTTCAGAGGTCCAGACGACAGTGGTTCCCACTTTGACTGTCAACTCCCTCGGCGCAAACTCAAAGTTCACCAGCTTGACAGCAGCTTGCTCGCTCATGGTGGGGGTTTCCTCCAGTCCGCCGGTGACATGGAACGCGGGGGTGACGACTGCGCCGTTCACACTCACCGGCCCATCGGGACCCGGGAACTCATAGGTGCCTACCGTACCCGCATCCGTATGCAACATAGCGTACAATGTCTGGGTGCGACCTTCGGCGGCCAGTTCGACTACGACATGGGCGTTTTCGCCATCGGCCACGGGCGTGTGGCCCAGCACAGGGCCAGGGGCACCGTCTTTGTCGGCGTGGACGACAAGCCAGCCAGGGCCATTGCTTACAACCTTATCAATGGTGACTTTGCCATCCACAAGCGGCTGGTCCGCCACGGTGACGGAAGGAGTAGCCACCGCTTCAGTAGGCGCGGGGACCGGTGTATCGGTGGGAACCGGCGAGTCAGTGGGAGCGGGCGTGTTGGAAGGAGCAGGCATATCGGTGGCAACAGGCGTGTTGGAAGGAGCCGTCGCTGGTGTGGGCTCAGCGGGTTGGCACGCGGACAAAATCAGTACCAGTATCGCCACCAGGCCAGTGACCAACGCCAAACCTATAGTGCCTGTCCGTTGTTGCTTGTAAATATTGTTTGACATCGCTTTCATTGCTTGTCTCCAGTCAAAGAGAGTGAAGGTGTCACGTAACTACTCGGCCAAGCGGTGCAACCCAAGATGTACTAGTAACCGTCGTAGTTTGATCGCTGCGAAGTGGGTTGTGACGGTTCTGCCTGTTTGGGCGCGGTCTTCTGCCCGGCCGGCTCCTGTACAATCACTGTGCCATGCATGCCATTGTGAATGCGGCAGTAGTACTCGTAGGTTCCCGGCTTCTCAAAGGTAAAGCTGAAGCTTCCTCCCTCTTGTTGGCCTCACCCCCCTTCGGCTAGCCACGATTAGATACGGACTATCAGCATCCCTTGATCGATTAGCGGCGATCATGAATAGATACGCATTTAAATCTATTTCGGATCCAATTGATCTTATTTACTGATAAAAGATCTAAAGATCTAGATCTGGAATGAATAAGTGAGGAGGAATTGTCAGGATAGTACTTGGGGAAAGCCTTAGAGAGTGCCGCCCAGCACTTTATCGCCGGTAGGGCCAAGACTACCACCCGCCGGCTCGATAGTGATGCCGAAGGCCGAATAGCTTGAGAGAGGTTGTGGGGATGAAACCCATACCGAGCCATAGCCATCCTGGCTGACAGAGAATACGGCGCCACTGGTCCGCTGTCCATCCTGGATCAACCAGAGCTGATATTGCTGCTCTGGATCGAGACGAGGCAGGTCGTCTACAACCAGTGTTCCGTGCCGACCATCGAGGCTGATGATGATGAGACCAGCGGCACCTGGCACTGCTTGGGTACCGCTGAGGGTAACCGTCCGCATTGCCTGGGCGTGAGTGGTGGTCTCTACCTGATTGACCCGCTGCCATAACAACAGGTTACCAACCGCCAGCACCAAGATGAGGAACAAACTGACCAATCCCCAAACAGGCGTCGTGCGCTGCATCAAATTTGTCCACCGCTGCCACCACGATGACCCGGGCTGGGAGCTCGGCGTTGGATGCGAGGGCTGAATGCGATCCGTGAGCTGGCGCTTCAACCGGGTTGGCGGGGGAGCCTGAGGCACGGCCAGAGCTAACTGGTCGGTGACAGCCTGGTAGGAACGTAACTCGGCGCGGCATTCAGCGCAAACCGCCAGGTGCTCAGAAACCCGAACGAGCTCCTCTTCGTCCAGGCAATCTAGTGTGTAGGCTGGTAACAAGTCGAAGACGTGGATATTGGTAGACATTCGATGCACCTTGAGAATTGAACACCTCTTGTAATATTATACGCAATCAGATGCTCCTTAGATTTGTCAGGCCACAATCTGTTCGTCCTGCAACATCTGGCGCAGCTTTTGCATCGCCAGGCGTATCCTCGTCTTGACCGTGCCCAGAGGCTGGTCCAAGGCTTCAGCAATCTGACGGTGCGTGTACCCTTTGAAATACGCCAGGGCGAGGGCCTGCTTCTGATCGGGGGGCAATTCAGCAATTGCAGCGCGCACACGTTGGCGCTGCATAGCGAGTTCCGCCGTCTCTTCCAAACCATCGGCACTGAGCATAGCGTCGGGTGATACCTCGACCCAGCTCACGCTATGCTGTTCCGGACGCGATCCTCTCCGGCGCAGCACGTCAATGGCGCGATAGCGAGTGATGCTGGTCAGCCAGGTACTCACCTTAGCCTGACCGGGGCGATATGTGCCGGCCTTTTCCCAAACACGAAGGAAAACGTCCAGCGTAATTTCTTCAGCCGTAGCATGATCCCCAACTAAATTCAGGGCGAGGCTGAAGGCCAAGCGGCTATACCTGTCGTATAATTCACTCAAGGCGTCTGCGTGAGAGCGGACGATCAACTTGATGAGGGTCTCGTCGTCTAGCGCTGAATAGTTCACTCAGAGTCCTATTGTAGAACCGAACCTGCTATGCATTAAGAACGAATACTTGTACCAGATATTATGGACCTAATCACTCAACGAAGCAAATGTCCCTGATCATGGAACTGCTGTTTTGCTTGACATTGGCATTTGCCTGTCATATACTGCATTTCAGCCTGCTATCCATCACAATGAAGAGAGGACATCATGGCAAAATTCACCGCAACACCGAGTAGCTTCAAAGGGCTCAACAAAGCAATGATTGTGCTTCACCGACTGGGCTTGGGGCCCTACATTAGCAATCCCCAGACTGGCTACATCATGGTGCTGACAACCATCGGCCGCAAGTCGGGGCGCAAGCGGCGCACACCTGTCAACTACGCTATGGTGGATGGTGACATCTACTGCACGACGGCCTTCGGCAAAACGTCGGACTGGTATTACAACCTGAAGGCCACCCCCCAGGTGGAGGTGTGGCTAGGCAAGCATTGGTGGGCCGGCGAGGCAGAAGAAGTCACCGATCGCGCCGAGTGGCTTCCTATCTATCGCCTGATCTTGATTAACAGCGGCTTTGCTGCCAAAACCTTCCTCGGTATTGATCCTTCGACCATCTCGAACGATGCGCTGCGAGAAGTTGGTGCCGGCCAGCCGGTAATACGCATCCGCGTCGAGCGAGAGCTAAGCGGTCCCGATGGTCCAGGGGATATGGCATGGGTCTGGCCGTTGGCGGCGGCTGCATTGCTGGGGTGGCGATGGATGCGTCGTCGCATAAGAAATCAAGGAGCGAGGCAATGAGGCAATGAAGTCCTCGTTTCACTGACTTGCCGTTTTGTGAATTGACTGCCAAAGGAGGCTAAAATGGATTTCCAACTCAACGAAGAGCAACAAATGGTACGTCAGATGGCACGCGACTTCGCCGAGAAGGAGCTGAAGCCCCGTGCCGCCGAGACGGATGAGAGCGGCCACCTGCCAATGGAGGCAATCAAGAAAATGGCACCGCTGGGGCTACTGGGCTTGCCGGTGCCCGAAGAATACGGTGGGCCGGGCATAGACAGTATCAGCGCAGCCATCGTCATAGAGGAGATTGGGCGGGCCTGTGGCAGTACGGGCTTGAGTATTGCCGCCCACAATGGGTTGGGGTTGTGGCCCATCGTCGCCTTTGGCACTGAGGCGCAGAAACGTCATTGGATTCCGCGTTTGATGAGCGGCGAGATATTGGGGGCGCTGGCACTCACCGAACCGGGTGGCGGGTCTGACCTGGCCGGCGGTGTCCGGACCAGCGTAGTCAGAGCAGGAGGTAGCTGGATCATCAATGGCAGCAAAGCCTGGATTACTAACGCCAGTCTGGCTGAGGTTATCGTCACCTTAGTCCGGACAGATCCTCAGGCCGGGCACCGAGGGCTGAGTATGCTTCTGGTCGAAACCAACCAGGTGGGGCTGACCGTTCACTCCAAGGAGAAGAAGATGGGCGTGCGTGGCTCGCCCACTCATGCTCTCACTTACGAAGATGTACATGTGCCATTGGAGAATCTGTTGGGTGAAGAGGGACGAGGCTTTCAGCAGGCAATGATGACCCTGGACGGAGGCCGAATTGGCATCGGCGCGCTGAGTGTAGGGTTGGCTCAGGCTGCGCTGGAAGAAGCAGTACGCTATGCAAAAGAGCGAGCCACTTTTGGTAAACTCATTGCCGAACACCAGGCGATCCAATGGATGATCGCCGACATGGCCACGGAACTCGAAGCAGCCCGCACGCTGGTCTACCGTGCTGCCTGGCTAAAAGACCGAGGGCGGCCCTTTAGCAAAGAAGCAGCCATGGCCAAGCTGTTTGCCTCGGAAGCCGCAGAGCGAACCGCCTTCAAAGCCATCCAGATTCACGGCGGCTACGGCTACAGCACCGAATACCCGGTCGAGCGCATCTATCGCGACCAACGTCTGATGACTATCGGCGAAGGGACCAGCGAAGTGCAGCGATTGGTCATCAGTCGTCGCGTGTTAGAGGAATACTGAGGTAAACCCTACGCCACGCGATGGGGGCTACCGGAGAGGATACCCTCCCGACCGCTGAACGGTTCGCCAACCTGAATGCCACCCTGCCCGATGGAGAAGCTGCGAATATCCCTGGCATGGGCGCTTCCCCGTATTTTGAGGACGGCGATCGCCCGTTGCATAGCGCTGTCTACTTCCACGTAGCGCATAAGCACAATGGCATCAACCAGGAAAGGCAGGGAACCCATATGATAGCGAGGCTGAGATCCGACCAGGTAGGCAGTTTCGTCCAGGAGCAAGCTGGTCATCCCCTCGCGTTTGAGTCCATTGACCAGCGAGTTGTAGATATGGCGCAATTCCACGCGGTTCGAGGTGAACCGCTGGAAGTGTGCCATACTATCTAACACCGCCCGCCGCGGAGCGACGGCACGGATTATTTCGCTCAGAGGACTGTCGGGGGATTGCAAGCTTTTAACAAAGACTTCGGGGGAGGTAAAAAGCAAGTGTAGTTTGCCTTCGGCCTCCAAGGCTCGCAGATCCCAGCCTAGTGACTTAGCGTCTCGTATCAACGTGACGGGGAATTCTTCAAAGGTTACCAGCAACCCGGGTTGCCCGAGATTGGCGCCAGTAACCAGGTATTGTAAGCCGAGCGTCGTTTTACCCACACCGGGTGCGCCGCTTACTAACACCGCTGAGCTTTCTAGCAGGCCACCTCCCAACATCGAGTCCAGGCCGGGGATCCCAGTCGTCAAGCGCTTTCGTTTCTTCACAGGTGTCATGGTTCAATTTACCTCTTCTAACCTTGACAATTGCATCTGGCTGCCAATGCCCGGTCGAAGCAATTCTGATGAGCCAGACTCAGTCTTCGTGGGTGTGATCTTTGCCTTATCATAATTAGCCTGACAGGGTATCAGCCAGGCGGTCTGAGCAAAGCGAAGGTGCTCTTTCGCGGTACTAATAGCGACGCCGGAAGTTGATTTCTTCGACCTGCACTGCAAGGGAGCTGTCGCAAGTTTCGATTGAGTCGGATTGCCACCTGAAAGTTTCAGAGGCTGGCTTGCCATCCTGGAGGATTCTTACAAACCAGGTGTGCGGTTTCTGAGCAAGATCTTTATTACCTACAATTAAACCTGCGGTAAATCTACCGTTAGCATCCGTAGTCGTGGTAAATCTGCTACCGGCAACGCCTTCCTCACCATATTCGATGGTGACGCCCCCCTGGGGATATCCCTCGAAATCAGTCACCGTACCATACATGCCAATGTCATAACAGTTCTGGTGATTGTCAAAAGTAACTGTGTAAGGCAGAGGAGTCGCAGTGGGTACTGGCGTAAAGGTCTTGGTAGGCGGCGGTGTATCTGTAGGCGTCGGCGTGCGACTAGGAAACGGTGTCGGTGTGACGGTGAACGTCGCAGTAGGGGTAGGAGTACGGGTTTCGGTTGGCGTGTAGGTAGGGCCTGGGGTAGGGGTGGGTATGGGCGTCCACGTTGGGGGGTAGACAGCGGCCACGCTAGTCGGCGTCGAAGTCGGCGGCGCGCCCGGCGTGCTTGCGCCTGTCAAGCCCAGCACCAGCGGCTTCTCCGGGCTATAAGTGGCAAAGATGAAGCCGTAGATGAGTACGGTCAGCACGACCATCATCAGAACCATGAAGAGGAGGATATTCACCATTTGATCGCTAAGCATCAAGCGCCTCCTTATGGATGACAAAGGGCCGATAATAAATGGCTGATAGCTGATAGCAGATGGTCAATAGCTGGCACTGATAGCTGGTAATGCATGGCAGGCATCCTTGGCTATCAACCATCTGCCATCAGTCATCGCCGAGTGGCCGCCAGAAAGCCAGCATCGTCTACCAGCACGAACGAGTCGACGCCGCCGTAGGGAAGCACGACAACCCGCATTTCCTGACCCGGCCTCGACTCGACCAGGTGTGTCGTGGCCTGAAGAAGCTGAGCGATTCGCTGCTCGGCCGGGTAATTGGGGTAACGGCCCAAAGTTCCGGCCAGAATCTCGCGGCGTAGAATCTCTTCAGTGGCCAGATCGATTTGCCCGGCATTGGGCATGGCCACGATCAGGTCGGCATAGAGGGCAAACAGCAACT
>JAHELX010000234.1:392-8965 GCA_024643945.1 Anaerolineales bacterium | reverse complement strand
GTTATTGCGTATTGCGTATTGCGTACTGCGTACTGCGTACTGCGTACTGCGTATTGCGTAACTACGGCGGCAAGGGTGGGTCGTCCAGCAGTGCCACCAGGTCAATTTCGTAGCTGGCTGGTTCTTCTGCCAAATTACGAACGCGCTCCTGGGGGATGATTGACAGTAGTAGACGAGAGATTTCCGCGAGTAAATTGACGCGATGCTCAGCTACCTTGTCTGACAGTACGTTTCGCCCCTGGTAGTACCAATGTCGACTCTCGCGGGTCGAACCCAGGGCATACTCGTAAAATCGCGCCCGGTCTTTGCCTGACTGGCGACTATAACCTTCAGCGATGTTAGCTCCAATGGAACCAACCGCTCTAAACAATTGATCGGCAAGACCCACCGTGCGGCGATCTGAGACCAACTTGGTCACATCGTGCCACGCCAGGTCACCGAGAAATAGCGCCAGTCGGTAGACTTTCATCCTCCATAGAGGATCATTTGTAATCGTCTCAGGCACCGTCTCCAACCACTCGCTGAAACTCTGCATCTCAGTTACCCATGCGCTACGCAGTTACGCAGTACGCAGTACGCACTACGCAGTACTCAGTTCATGCACCATATCCACCAACGCCGCCACGTGCTCGACCGGGGTTTGGGGCAGGATGCCATGTCCCAGATTGAAGATGTAGCCGGAACGGCCGTCTACCTGGGCCAGGATGTCGGCCACGCTTTGCTCCAATTCGGGGAGCGGGCCGAAAAGTGCGACCGGATCCAGGTTCCCCTGGATGGCCACCTCGTGGCCCAGGCGCCGCCAGGCATCGGCCAGGCTCACGCGCCAGTCCACGCCGATCACGTCACCGCCTGCTTCTTTGATTACCTCCAGCATGCCCGAGGTGCCGGTGCTGAAGTGGATGAGGGGCATCCCGCTGGTCTGGGCAGTCTGAACGGTGCGCTGCGAGTAAGGCAGCACATAGCGACGATAGTCGGCCGGGCTGAGGGCGCCCGCCCAGCTATCAAAGAGCTGCAAGACCTGGGCGCCGGCCTCGGCCTGTGCCTTTAGATACTCGCCCACCATCCGGGCCAATTTGTCCATCAGTTCATGCCACGCCTCGGGTTGATTGTACATCAGGCTTTTGGTCAAGACGAAGTTGCGCGTCGCCCCTCCTTCGATGGCATAGCTGGCCAGAGTAAAGGGCGCACCCGAGAAGCCGATGAGCGGTATCCGGCCCTCCAGCTCACGCCGCGCCAACCGAATAGCCTCCATGGTGAAGCTCAACTTCTCACGGGGATCGGGGACGCTGAGAGCGGCCACGTCCTCGCCGATGCGCAGGGGGTTATGGATAACCGGCCCCTCGCCCCGGATGAAGTCCAGTGACAGCCCCATTGCCTCCAGCGGCGGCAGGATATCGGCGAAGATGATGGCCGCGTCCAGGTCGAAGGCATTGACGGGCTGCATCGTCACTTCGACGGCCAGTTCGGGCGTCTTGATGATCTCCAGGATGGTGTACTTTTCACGCAGTTGCCGATATTCAGCCATATACCGCCCCGCCTGGCGCATCAGCCAGACGGGCGTGCAGTCCACAGGTTCGCGGAGGCAGGCTTTCAGCAGTCGGTCATTCATCACAGTATTTCCCAAGGTCTCAGGGCTTTGATCGACGTATGTTTCAGATGCGTTTCGTTCTGCTATGACTGTTATTCCCATAGGGCTAACGACTCCTCGGCCGGGTGATAGACGGCAGTGAACAGAGGGGTATCGCGCTCGGTAAAGCGACGGGCTTCAGTGTCGCGCAGTTCATATACCAGGTCCGAAAAGTGCACCAAATCGTCGGTTTCGTAGACGACGATGAATTCTTGATCTTGGAGGCCGAACGAATAGAGCAGCAATTGGGTGATCTCCGGGTACTGCTTACCGATTTTAATGTGCTCATTCATCATTCCCTGGCGCGACTCGCGGCTCATCAAGTACCAATCGACGCTCTTGGTGAAGGGATAGATGATCAGATATGGTTTGCGTTCGGCAGCGAAAGGGTCAATTTCCTGGGTGGAGCGCGTTTTGGTGTACTGTGACGGCTTGGTAAAGCCCCACAGCGTGTGCACCGGCTCCACCAGATGGCGGTGGGGATTGGTGGCCCGGGCGAATCGCTCGAAGAACCCGGCGGTGGCGGCCGCGTCCTCGGCATCCAGCGCGCTCCAGACCAGCACATCGGCGCCGGTCTGGGCGGGATAGATCTGATACACATCCAAATGCTGAGCCGCGTCGCGCAGGCCGGCCAGCCAATTGGCATGGAACTCCTGGCGCTCCCTCGACGTGAGAGCGAAATGGGCATCCTTGAATTTAAAAAAGGCGAAATGGCTCAGAGTGCGCGGTGTCAATTCAGGCATCGAACAGTTTCCTCTCTAATCTCTATCTTCTAACCAACGGACTGCGTCTTTGGCGTGATAGGTCAAAATCAGGTCAGCTCCAGCACGCTTGATGCCGGTCAGCAACTCCAGCACCACGGCCGGCTCGTTCAACCAGCCGTTGGCAGCGGCGGCTTTGATCATCGCGTATTCGCCGCTGACGTTGTAAGCTGCTACCGGTAAATGGCAGGCGTCTCGCACCTGGCGGATGATGTCCAGGTAGGGCAGGGCCGGTTTCACCATTACCATATCCGCCCCTTCTTCGATGTCCAACGCTAACTCGCGCAGCGCCTCGCGAGCATTAGCCGGATCCATCTGGTGAGTCTTACGATCGCCAAATTTGGGTGCGCCTTCGGCCGCCTCACGGAAAGGACCGTAAAAGGCACTGGCATATTTGATGGCATAGCTGAGGATGCTCACGTTCACAAAACCATCGGCATCCAGCGCCGAGCGAATGGCCCCCACCATGCCGTCCATCATGCCCGATGGAGCAACTACGTCGGCACCGGCCCGGGCATAGGACACGGCGGCCTCTTGCAAGATTTCCAGGGTGGCGTCGTTGACGATTTCGTCACCCTGAACGATGCCGCAGTGACCGTGGTCGGTGTATTCGCACATGCAGACGTCCGCAATGACGATCAACTCGGGCAGGGCATCCTTGATGGCCCGGGTGGCCTGCTGCACGATCCCCTCGTCAGAGAAATTCTCGCTGCCGACGGCGTCCTTTACCGCCGGAACGCCGAAGAGGACAATGGAGGGGATACCTAACCTGGCGGCCTCTTGTGCCTCGGCGACAGCCTGGTCCACGGAAAGCTGGTGGACACCTGGCATAGACTTGATTTCGCGGCGTACCTCCTGGCCATGGACGACGAACATGGGATAGATGAAGTCGTCAGGCGCCAGGGTGGTTTCGCGCACCATCTGGCGCAAGACAGGCGTAGCTCGCAGACGACGAGGGCGGGTCGTAGGAAAGCTCATCGTGAGTGGTTCTCCTCTTTGTGTGTTAAGTCAGCCAATAACTGGCTGCGATCAGTGCACCGCTCAACACTTCAACCCCTGCCTCGGTGAAACCGAAACGGCGCACATCGAGCACCGGGCGGGACTGACGGACGGCCCAAACCGCTCGGAGCAGGACCCCGGCGAAGGGGAGTGTCGCCGGTAGCGGCACCCAGGCCAGCACCCCGGCGATCACCACGGCTGCCAGGCCAATGGCGTGACCCCACAACACGATAGAACGGCTGGCAGGTCGCCGGTGTGTGTCGGCCAGGCGGAGACGAACGTAAAGGACGCCCAGAGCGTTCTGAATCGCCATCAGCCCCCACAGAGCCCACATCGATGCGTTCAGACGGCCGGTGGCGGCAATAACAGCGGCGGGAGCCATCAACGCCAGGCCGACGGCGCCGATCAGCTCCATGCGCAAAGCTCGCATCCCAGCACGGCCGCTACGCGCGGCCCCCAGGTAAAGGAGCAGTACCGCGGCAAAGGGTATCACCAGCCACAAGAGGGCAGTCCGACCCAGGGCTAGCAGACCTACCAGGCAAAGTCCAGCCACCGATGCCAGGCCCAGAGTCCAGCCGGCGGCCAGCGGCTCATCTACACGCCTGGCCCGGCCTTGACGTATCCGCAGCCAGGCAGTCGCTGGCTGGCGCACCAGGAAGGCGCATAGTCCCCCAACCATGGTCAAAACTAACGGTAGCAGCGCCGGGCGGCCGCCGTCCCCTACTATTGTCCCGGCGACGGCCGCCCCCACAAAAAAGGGCACCAGCAGCCACGACCACGAGCCGTGCTCAGTGGGGATAACCAGGCTCTTACGAAAAATTTTTCGGCGGCCAACGGTGATCTCGGTCATAGTTCCTGCTCTATGCTCTAATCCTATAATCTTCAATCTTCCCCAGTTCGTTTAGAGGGTGTCTGAAAAGCAGGGTGGGGCAGCCTGGAAAGGCTGCCCAGGCGGGCTAGAAAGCCCACCCCACGACTTTTCAGACACCCTCTTAGGCTGAGTTGTGCCCCAGGCGCTCGGCTAATTCCTTCTGGAAGGGGAAGGTGCCTGGCTCGTAGGTACAGAACGGCTCTTCGGCCAGCGGGTCACCCGTGACGGCGTAGGCGCGAGAGCGGGAACCACCGCACACCCCCACGAATTCACACAAGCCGCAGCGCCCGCCGTATTTCTCGGTGTCGCGCAGGTCACGGAAAAGGGGCGCGTCGCGATAAATTTCTACCAGCGAGCGGTTGCGCACGTTGCCCGCGCTCAGCGGCAAAAAGCCACTGGGGAAGACGTCGCCTCGGCGGGAGACGAAAACGAAGCCATTGCCAGCGTTGATGTGCATCGGCGTGCGATGGATGCCAACCTCGCGCGGCTGCAACCCCACCTCTCTTACCACCTGATCCAGCCCTGCTTTCAGTTCATCGTAGACCGGGTGTAGAGGCATGTAGTCCTCCAACGCAGCCCCTTTCTCTTCGAGGATGGTCCGCTGTAAGACGACTCGCTTGTAATGATGCCCCTCGGTGGTCTTGGCGCTGATGTATTTCGATACGTCGTACAGAAAGTGCATCACCGCTTCGTATTCAGCAGGAGAGACTTCGTCTTCCTGCCGGCCGCGTCCGGTAGGCACCAGGAAGAACAGGCTCCAGGTCATCGCGCCTAGCTCCTGCACTATCCGGAAGAGGTTGGGCAAGTCGTGCAAGTTGTAGCGGGTGACAGTTGTGTTGATCTGCAATTTCAGCCCCATCTGGCGAGCGGCACGCCAGCCGCCGGTCGTCCACTGGAAGGAGCCAGGCACGCGGCGGAAATCGTCGTGACGTTCGGCAGTAGAACCATCAATACTGAGAGAGATGGCTTTGGTCCCGGCCTCTTTGAGCCGGCGCAGGTTGTCGGCGGTCAGCAGAGGCGTGCCCGAGGGGGACACAGCAGGCGGCAGGCCGATCTCGGCGGCATAGCGCACCAATTCAAAGAGGTCGACGCGCTTAAAGGGATCGCCACCGGTGAAGATGAAGATCGGTCGTGGCCGGCCAAAGCTCTCCACCTGGTCAAGCAGGCGTTTGGCCTCCTCGGTCGAAAGGGCCATAGGGTCGTGTTCCGGTTGCGCTTCGGCCCGACAATGGCGGCAAGCCAGGTCGCAAGCCTGGGTGGTCTCCCAGATAATCATAAAGGGACGTTCGTTCAGATCATACACTGGTTGACGAATAAGATTCATTCAAGCGCTCCTCAAGGGTATTGCGTATTGCGTACTGCGTAAAACGTGAAACGTAAAACATAACGCGGCCAAGCCGCACTAAATTTTCGACTCACGGACGGAAAGGAACACGGACAAAGTAATATAAGAGGAATTCAAGTCCGTGTTTCTTTCTGTCCGTGAGTCATATAATGCCTGCACTTGGGCAGGTATAATTCTCGCGCATAATGCTAATCTTGTCGGGTAACTATGTAAAGGCGTGACGTACCAGGTACGATGGTTATGCCTTACGTTTTACGCTTTACGTTTCATGCCTATGTCCATCAGTTTCAGCGTCTCTAGCAAGCCGTCAATGGTATACTCTTCAGCCACAACGTCTACATGCAGGCCCAGTTCTCGGGCGGTGGCTGCGGTCACAGGGCCGATGCAGGCGATGAGCGGATCGCCGTAATCCAGGCCATCTGTCAGCGCGACGAAGTTACGGACGGTGGAGGAACTGGTGAAGGTGATCACGTCCACACCCGCATGCAGAGCATCGAAAGCAGCCTGGGGAGGATTACCCCGAACGGTATGGTAGGTCGGGACTTCGTCCACCCGGGCGCCCATGGCGCATAGGCCGTCGGCCAGGACGGGGCGGGCGATATCGGCGCGGGGGAGCAAGATATGCAACCCGGTCACCTCGCCAATTTCGTCCAGGATAGCCTCGGCTCGGTACTCGGCGGGCATCAGGTGAACCGAGACGCCCTGCTGGCGTAAGGTCTGGGCAGTGGCAGGGCCGATCGCGGCAATCTTAGGGCCAGAGATTGAGCGTTGAGTGGGATGCTCCAGCAGCCGCGCCCAAAAATACTTCACCCCGTTGACGCTGGTAAAGATGATCCAATCATAGCTGTCCAGCCGGGCGATAGCATGGTCCACCGGACCGTCTGGTTCCGGTGGGGCGATAGCAATCACCGGGAAGATAATAGGCTCAGCACCTAAGGCTTGCAGACGGTCGCACAGTTCCTGGGACTGGTCTTGAGGCCGGGTGACGACTACCCGCCGGCCGGTCAGTTCCTGACTCATCCGATGGTCTCCAATCCTGGCGCAGCTCGCCCAGGCAAGTTTATCGCGCTGGCGCCCTGGGCCAGGGCTTCCTGGGCCAGGCGGTAGCCCAATTGCTCTGGCTCCTCAGACGACCCATCAGCGGCGACGCGCACCACCTGCCGCCCGTCGAGGCTGGCAACCAGCCCCCGCAGCCGGAGCACAAGTCCATTGTGTTTCCCCGCCTGCCCATCGGTCCCCTTGGGAGACCTACAATCTGCGTAGGCAGCGACAGGCGCTGAACAGCCACCTCCCAACCCATTCAAAAAGCCAGCAGGGCGGCGACGGCCACGAGCCAGAATACCCTCTCGCGGCGGAAGCGGGTCGGGCCGGAGGCGGACGCAGGCGCCGCTTCGTCACTGCGCCCGGCCTTCAGGTCTTCCAGGGTGATGCGGGCCTCGGCGATGGCCTGCAGGCGGCGCGCGGGGTCGCGTTCGAGGCAGCGGTCCAGCAGCCGCCGCAGGGAGGGCGGCGTGTGCTTGGGGAGTTGGTCCCAGGGCACCTCGGCCCGCAGCACGCCGGCCAGCGTGTCCGAAACGGTTTCGCCCTCGAAGACGCGCTGGCCGGTCAGCATTCCGAAGAGCACCACCCCGAAAGCCCAGATGTCGGCGCGGTGATCGACGTGCTTGCCGCGGGCCTGCTCGGGGGACATGTAGGCCGCGGTGCCCAGGATGACGCCGGGCTGGGTCATCGCCGTCAGGGTCGGCGAATGCTCCGGGCCGGAGGCGGAGCTTTCGTCGTTGCCGTAGGCGCGGGCGAGGCCGAAGTCCAGAACCTTGAGCCGCCCGTCGGCCGAGATCTTGATGTTCGCCGGCTTCAGGTCGCGGTGGATGATGCCCACGGCGTGGGCCGCGGCCAGGCCCGTCGCCAACTGGATGCCCAGATCGACGGCTTCCTCGACAGGCAGGGCTCCGCGCTGCAGTCGCGCGCTCAGGTCTTCGCCGTCGGCGAGTTCCATGACGAGGAAGCGGGTGTCCCCGGCGGTCTCGAAGCCGTAGATGCTCGCGACGTTGGCGTGCTGCAGGGTGGCCAGGCTGCGGGCCTCGCGATCGAAGCGGGCCAGGCGCTCGGGGTCCCGGGACATTTCGGCCGGGAGGACCTTGATGGCGACCTCGCGACCGAGTTTGGTGTCACGGGCCCGAAAGACCTCGCCCATGCCCCCTTTGCCGAGGGGGCCGGTGATTTCGTAGTGGGCCAGGGTCTTGCCGATCAAGCGGATCTCCAGGGAAGGGGGAACAGGCAGGTCAGCGGAGACCTGCCTGGGGCGGGCTTGGTTGGACGCGGTACAGTGTATACCAGACACTTTAGGTTGGGAAGGGCGGTCTCTCGCCTCCCCGATCAAGAACAGGTACGCCTGAACCGCTCGCGTGCCCTTGTCGGCTCGCATTCCTGGACATGGCCACGAAGCGCAGGTTGTCCGTCAGCAGTTCGCGGAACGATTTCTCGGTGTTCGCGCGCGAGGAAATGTAGCACTCCTCGCAACGGTTGTTCTGCACGAATCCCGCCAGCAGCCCCTCGTGCGTGGCGTACCGTGTGTCGACGTGCATGGCGCACGGCGTCAGCCTGCCGTCCGGATTGACGACGAGATAGCGGCGGCCGGCCTGGCAGCCGGGCGTGAACCCGGTCTTGTAGAAATCGCCGAAGCGACGCATGACCACTTCGCTGGTCATGATGTTGCCGAAGCCGCTGTCCGGGGCGTAGAGCCGGTCGATGATCGCATCGAGTTCCCGGGTGTCCTGCGGATGGCGCAGGTTGAGCAGCCGGTTGCCCGTGCGCAGGTCGGTATACGGGGACAGGTTCAGCTTCGTGCCCCAGTCCTGCGCCAGTTGCGCGATCCCGGGCAGCAGGCGGAAGTTCGCCCGATGGAAACAGGCGTTCAGGACGATGTCGCCGTGGCCCATGGCGATCAGTCCCGGCACGAGGCCGGACAGG
>JAHELX010000234.1:0-382 GCA_024643945.1 Anaerolineales bacterium | reverse complement strand
GCCGGTCGTCGGGGTAGTCGATCGAGATCGAGAACTGGTTGGCCCCGGCCTGCCGGAGTTCGAGGTACTTCTGCCGGGTCAGCAGCGAGCCGTTGGTGATCACGGCGATGAACGGGGGCCGCCCCGGCCGGCGCACGGCCCGGATGATCTCCGCCAGATCCTCCCGCATGAGAGGTTCGCCGCCCGCGATCTGCACCAGCGTGGGATCGAGCTCCGCGCAGATCCGCGCGTAGGCTGCGGCGTCGACGGCATGGTCGTCCACGTGCGGTCCCTTGTCGCAGTGTCGGCAGTCGGCCGTGCAGTTGTGCGTGACTTCCAGGGAGACGCACAGCGGCCGTCCGCGCACGATGTTCCGCACCGTCTTGGCGGCCGCCCGGACCAC
>JAHELX010000007.1:30198-35038 GCA_024643945.1 Anaerolineales bacterium | reverse complement strand
TGATGCGCTGGGACACGTCAATGTTGGGATCAGTCGTCGCCCGGAAGACAAAGGTCTCTCCCCGCTCCTCCAGGAACGACACCGAGCAGGCCGTAGCCTGGTGTAACGTTTGCAAACGACGCACCGCAATGTTGAGTACCTGATCCACATCCAGGGTCGCGTTGACCGTCACTACCAGGTCACGCAGCATCTCGGCCACTTCACGCTGGTGGCGCTCGGCCTGGATGAGTCGTGCGTTTTCGATAGCCGCCGAGGCCTGTCCGGCAAAGGCGGTGATGGCCGGGATATCTTCCGGCGTCAGGTCCTTCCTGGCGACGACCAAGACGCCGATGTTCTGGTCATTGACCTTCAAAGGAGCTATAATGCCATAATCAAGGCCAGCGCGACGGACAATACGCGGCGCCAGATGGGTGAAAGGTTCTGGCAACAATTGGGCAAAATGCTCGGCCCCTAGCCGGACGAACTCGGCCTGGCGTTCCTGGATGACGCGGCGATAAAAATCGAATTGGCCAACGGGGAATTGATAACCTATCAAGGTTAAGCCTGTCAATCGTTCGAGGGCACGCACCAACCTGGGGAGCGGCGTGGCAGCCGATATGACAGTCAAGGCCTGGTCCTGAGACTCCGCCCCAGGGATTCGGTCATCTGCACCAAGGGCTATAATGGCGGCCGAAAATCCCAGGCTGCTCAGGGTCCGAGTGATGACGTCGTGCACGTCCTGTTGGCTGCGCGCATTGCCGACGGCGACCGCCGCCTGGTTAAGCCCGTGCCAGCGTTCCGCTTCCCGGCGTAGCCGGTGCGCGTCTTGTTGCGCGCGGCGGTAGAGTCGCGCATTGTCAACGGCTATGCCGACGTATTGACCGATAGTTTGCAGCAAACGAGATCGCTCTGGGGTGAGTTCCTTGATCAGGATGCTCATCAGGCCCTGGAATCGATCGCGGGCCAGCATAGGAAAACAGACCCACACCCCAGATGCGTCTCCTTTGGCGTTTGGCTCGTCGCCAGTGGAGAGTCCTGCGAATGGGGTCCCCCATTGGGTGGAGACCATCGCCTCCCCTGACGCTATGATGCGTTGTACCTCGGGGTCATCGTAGGGTATTACCTGGTTACATTGGGCAAAATCGACTGGCAGGCCAGCCTGAGCGCAGAGGCGTAATTCGCCAGATTCTGATTCAGCGGGCAGGTGAATGCATCCCGCCTGGCTGTCCATCGCGCGCAATGTGGCCTCGAGAGCCAGCTCGAGCACGTGCTCCAGCTCCAGCGACTGGCATAAGGCCCAACGGATGGCATGGACGGCAGCCAGGTCAGGGGGCATTATATGTACTTCCTGATCTCTCAGGGCGTTCGTAGAGCTCGATGAGCACGCCATGAGTGGTTTTGGGATGGATGAAGACGTATTTTTGTCCCTGGTTCCCAAGACGTGGTTTTTCCTCCAAGATTTGCAAGCCGCCAGCAGCCATCTCAGTCATCGCGCTCTGGATGTCGTCCACTTCCAGGCAGATGTGATGCATGCCTTCGCCGCGCCTGGCCAGGTAGCGAGCGATACCGGTGCCCTCAGTGATAGGTTGCACAAGTTCAATCTCGCTGTGTCCTTCGGGCAAGGGCAAGAAGGCAATCTTCACCCCCTCAGCAGGCACCTCTTCTACACGCGCCAGCGAGAGGCCAAGAATATCGCAGTACACTTTCAGCGCAGAATCCAGGTTTTGCACAACAATGGCGATGTGATCTATTCGTTTCCCCAAAGGAGGCCTGGAGGTAAGCATTGACTTCGTCCTATATCGGTTGGTGATAGTTAAACGTCGGTTGTTGGTTGATACTCACCGAAGATACGGCGCAGTGCATTGCATATCTCCCCGGTGGTAGCGTAGGCTTCCACAGCCTGGAGGATGAAGGGCATTAAGTTATCGTCCCCCTGAGCTGCCTCTTGCACAGCATACAGGGCGCGCTGCACGACGTCGTCGTCGCGCGCGGCACGCAGGTGCCGCAGCCGCTCGATCTGCCCCGCTCGCACCGATTCGTCCACGCGCAACAGATGAGGCCGGTGATCCTCAGCTACCTGGAAACGATTCACCCCGACGACGACGTGATCCTCCGTCTCCATCGCTTTCTGGTATTGGTAAGCGCTCCTCTGAATCTCACGTTGAATGTGGCCAGCCTCAATGGCCGCCAACGCGCCCCCCATATCGTCAATCCGGGCCAGGTAGTCTCGGACGTGGGCTTCGATCTCGTCGGTGAGGCTTTCGACGTAGTAACTCCCAGCCAGTGGGTCGATGGTATCGGCGGCGCCACTTTCGTAGGCAATGATCTGCTGGGTGCGCAGGGCAACCTGCACCGATTCTTCGGTAGGCAGTGCGAGGGCCTCGTCCATGCTGTTGGTATGCAGGCTTTGTGTGCCGCCCAGCACAGCGGCCAACGCCTGGATGGTTACGCGCACAATATTGTTCATCGGCTGCTGGGCGGTGAGAGCCACGCCGGCCGTTTGGGTATGGAAGCGAAGCATCATACTCTTAGGATTTTGTGCGCCAAAGCGGTCGCGCATGAGGCTGGCCCACAGACGACGCGCTGCCCGGAATTTGGCCACCTCTTCTAGCAGGTTGTTTTGTGCCGCGAAGAAGAAGGCGAGTTGAGGCGCGAAATCATCAATGCGCAGCCCAGACTGGAGAGCCGCCTCGACGTAAGCAGTGGCGTTGGCGAAGGTGAAAGCCACTTCCTGCACAGCAGTAGCCCCGGCCTCCCGGATATGATAGCCACTGATGCTGATGGTATTCCAGTGAGGCAGGTGCTCTTTGCAATAGGCAAAGATATCGGTGATGAGCCGCATCGAAGGCTGAGGTGGGAAGATGTAGGTACCCCGGGCGATATATTCTTTTAAGATATCATTCTGAATCGTGCCACGCAGTTTCTCCGCCGGTACCCCCTGTTTTTTGCCGACGGCGACGTACATAGCCAGCAGCACCGCCGCCGGCGCGTTGATGGTCATACTGGTAGAAACCTGATCCAGTGGAATGCCATCAAAGAGTCGCTGCATATCAGCCAGGGATGAGATGGAGACCCCAACCTTGCCCACCTCACCAGCGGCAATGGGATCGTCAGGGTCATAGCCAATCTGGGTTGGCAGGTCAAAGGCCACGCTCAGGCCAGTCTGTCCGTTTTCCAGCAGAAACTTGTAACGGGCATTAGTCTCTTCGGCACTGGCGTAACCGGCATATTGGCGCATAGTCCACAACCGTCCCCGGTACATGCTGGGGTAGATACCCCGGGTGAAGGGATACTGGCCGGGGAAGCCTTCCTTTTGCGCGTATTCGTCGGCAAACTCCGGGCCCACTGTCTCGGGTGGCAGGTAAAGAGGCTCCACCGAGATATGGGAGAGGGTTTCAAAATGATCACGTCGCTCCCGCGCTCGACTGAGAAAAGGTTGGAGAGTGTTTTGTTCCCAATCACTTTTGAGGTGCTTCAGGTCAGTACTCATAGCAATACCTTATGGATACACCCGTCCCAAAGTTCGGGGGAAGGGCTCTGCCTCTCGGATATGATGGACGCCAGCGATCCAGGCCACCGTCCGTTCAACGCCCAGGCCGAAGCCGCTGTGGGGCACACTCCCGTAGCGGCGCAGCTCAATGTACCAACGGAAGGCTTCTTCGGGCAACTGGTCGTGGCGGATACGCTCCAATAACAGGTCCGGTGTGGAGATGCGCTCGCTGCCGCCGGTGATCTCGCCATAACCTTCGGGAGCTAGCAGATCCACGCTTTTGCACACTTCGGGTCGGCCGGGCCAGGGTTCCATATAGAAGGCTTTGCAGGCGGTGGGGAACCCGTAGACGAAGACAGGTTTGTCAAATTGCTTCGTCAACTCCGTCTCGTGCGGACTGCCGAAATCAGTGCCCCACTCGATGGCAAGCGCTTCTTTCAACTCAGGGTCCTCAGTGGCATCGCGGACAGCCGCCAGCCGGTCCAGGGCTTCGTCATAGCTGATACGAGGGAAGGGAGGTATCACCCGTTCCAGCACGTGAGTATCACGCTCCAGCACCTTCAATTCCTCCATCCGCTCGCGCAATGTCACTTGCACAATATGGCTGACGAATTGTTCCTCGATTTCCATCAACTGGTCCAGGTCGCAAAAGGCAATCTCCGGCTCCACCATCCAGAACTCAGTCAGGTGGCGGCGGGTTTTGCTCTTCTCAGCGCGAAAGGTAGGCCCAAAGCAATAAACCTTACCAAAGGCGTAAATGTCAGCCTCGTTGTACAATTGGCCGGTCTGGGCCAGGTAAACCGGCTGGCCGAAGTAATCCACCTCAAAAAGGGTGGTCGTTCCTTCGCCCGCAGCAGGGGTGAGGATCGGCGTGGACATTTCCTGGTAACCATTAGAGTCGAGCCAGTCGCGGATGGCACGCATTACAGCAGCCCGGACACGCAACAAGGCCCACTGTTTCTTGCTGCGAATCCATAGGTGACGGTGATCCATCAAGAACTCGATCCCATGTTCCTTGGGCGTGATGGGATACTCCTCGGCGATCTGCACCACCTCCAGCCCGGCCACGTCCAGTTCGTAGCCGCCGGGTACGCCCGGGGCACGCTCGTCGGCCTTCACCCGGCCGGAGACGACGAGAGACGACTCCTGCGTGAGTCCTTTGATCGCATCAAACACCTCTTCAGGCAAGTTAGGTATAAAAGCCACCGCCTGGATAATCCCGGTGCCGTCACGCACCTGTAAGAATTGCAGCTTGCCCTTGCCGGTTCTGGCGTAGAGCCAGCCATAGATGGTCACCTCTTCGCCAACGTAGTTGGCGATATTTTCGATGCGGACGGGTTTGGTCAAGAGAATGCCTCCTTAAAATTACTG
>JAHELX010000007.1:0-30098 GCA_024643945.1 Anaerolineales bacterium | reverse complement strand
CTTAAGGCAGCACGCCTAATTCTCGCAACAAAATGGCCACCGACGACGATAGCGATCAGCGTCAGGCCAGAGCCTGTCACTTTTGAGCAATTTGATTTTACCACAAAAGTGGTACCAAACCAACCATTACTTTAGGGCGATGCTTTTCCGGCGAGGAGGATGTCAACGTCCGGCCACGCCGGGGCGCAGTCGTGCCCGCAGCCGGTCCAGCGGGATGAGCTGCCATACAAGTGCCATGTCAGGCTGATTGAAGCCGCCGACCAGAGTCAAGACCACGAAATATACTAAACCGGCCACTACCACCAAGGCCAGTGCATTGGCACTTTGTAACAGCCATAGAACCGCACCCATCGCCGCCGAGGCCAGTGCTGGCCGCCAGGTCACGCTGACCCAGGGCACATGGCATAAGTTCTTGCGCACTGAATAATAGAAGGGGATGAGCAATGCCCACTCGCTGAATATGGTGGTGATGGCCGCCGCCTGGTAACCATAGCGCGGAATTAGGATCAGATTCACAGCCACGTTAAACGTCACCCCGATCAGAAAGGCTTTGGTCAAAAACCGTTGCTGGTCAATGGCGATAAGTACATATTGGGTCACCTGGTTCACAAAGCTAAAGGGCAGGAACCAAATGAGTAATTGCAGCGCAATCATCGAATCAGGCAGGTATTGAGCACCAGCCAGGATGAGTATCAATTCACGGGCGATGAAGGGAGTGCCCACTGCCACCGGGAGCGCGATCATTAACAGTAAGCGCAGCGATAAGATGTAAGCGCGAGCCAAGGAATCACGGGCGGTCTTGGCATAGCGACTCATCAAGGGGAAGATGGCCAGGGTGAAGTAAGAGGGGATGATGGTGATGCCATCAATGTATTTGTAGGCTGCACCATAAAAGCCGACCGCCTGGTCGCCCCATGTTGGCTGTAGGATAAACACGTCAATCCGAAAGAAAAGCGTCGCCAGCAGATGGTTGATCATCAAGGGGAAGGATTCGCTCAACATGGGCCGCCACAGGGCAGGGTCGTTATCATAGTAGGGACGGAAGATTTTTCGCAATAGCAGGTAGCCCAACACCATTACCGAAGTGACGTTGGCTACCACTGACACCGCTGCCAGCCCGATGACCCCACCTCCTAGGAGCAGAGCCAATGCCCCCAGGCTGACGCGGGTGACAGTGGTGACGGTGGAGATCGCAGCCGGGTATTCTGCTTTTTCATAGGCATAAAAGAGGGAGGTCAGCGCATCGGAGATGTTGCTGAAGAAGAGGCCGATGGCAAAGAGCCCTATGGCGATCACCGTCTCCAGAGCCACGCCGCCGAAGACAACGTACAGCCAGAGGGCCAGGCCCATCAGCGGTAGCGACATCAGCCACAGCAGCAAGCGTAGCGATGTCACGTTCGATAGGAACTTATTGCCCTGAACGTGATCGCGGGCCACCTCGCGGGTTAACAGTGTGCCCAATCCAAAACGGGTGAGAATCTCCAAGTAGCCAATGAAGACCACGGCAAATTGATAACGCCCGGCTCCCTCCGGCGCCAGGATGCGCAGCATCAGCAACGCGAATGCAAAGTCGACCAGCCGGTTCATCAGTGCCATCGCCATGGGAGCCAGACTGTTTTTAGCAATACGCTTCACCGGTGAATCGTCGGCGGATTCGCGATATAGCTTTCCCCATGCCCACCAGCCGAGCAGCAACAGTGCGATGATCCCGGCCAAAAAGCTGCCATACAACCCCAGTTTGAAACTCATCGGTGTGTACTTGAAGCGGATGGTCCAATCGCCTGGCTCGAGGTACACTGCCCGGAAGTTCCCGTTGGCCCGGTAGATGGTTAGTTCGGTTTCCGGAGATTGCTGGCTGGGGGCTGCCCGTCCCGGCTGCGCCGCACGAGCCGGGGGGGGCTGAATGGCTGATTGGCTGATTGGAGGTTGGAGATTGGAGGTTGGAGATTCGTACGCTTTCCAGCCCGGGAAGTAGCTATCGGCGAGAACCAGCCAACCTGGCTCGTCCAGCGACGCCTGGATGAAAACCTCGTTAGAGGTGTAACTGGTAATGGTAGCAGGCAGCATAGAGCAGGAAGACGCAGGCGTGTTAGCCATTTGTCGCATGCCCCCTGTTCCTTGCTCAAGGAGCACCTTCTGGTGTGGATTGAGGCTGCGCAGCGCGTAGTCCATCTCCTCTGGCGGCACCTCTTCCGCGCAGGGCACGACAAAAGCGCGCGGTAGCGCATCCAGGTTCTCGTACACCCGTATTTCGCCGTCGTAAACCAGCCGGTAGCCGTCGTTGGGGATGTCTTGCGTGGTCAGCACGTAGCGGACACCCAGCAGGTCCAACAACGCCGAATCGAGAGCGTGGTAGCCGGGCGCGTAGATGGGTGCTATACGGTTGTAGAGCAAGTCTCCCTGCTCCTGGATAAGATTCATATAATGGGCGTATTGGGCAAGGATGATGGAGTCGTACCCCCGCACGTCCTCCAGGTTCCAATACATGCCAGTGTTGGCGATGAAAGTGCGCGGTTCACCAGGGGCATTGAAGCTGGTGATACGAAAGTGGGGATCCTCGGCCCGACGTGCCAATAGCCAATCGACAACCGGCGGGTGGAAGGTGAGCAACGACGGGTCAGCCGCCGGATTGAATCCGTAGCCTGCTGCGAATAAGTCCAGGGCGACAATGATCACGGCCAGCGGCTTCCAGGCGGTCAGCCCTCCCAGCCAGCGCGGCAAGTAGATTGGACAGCGGCTGATGCGCAAGATAGTCCCAGCCGCCATGGTGAACAAGAAAAACTTGAAGAAGTTAGGCCACTGATAGCCCAGGAATTGCCGCCCATCGGCGAAGGCGTTTTGGGCCAGTCCAGAGCGGTCCAGCACCATTTGTGCCAGCCGGATGAACGGGCCGGGGAAGGCCAGGACAGCCAGCATCATTACCACTCCAGCCAGCCCGCCCCAGAAGGCCAACCAGCCGACGCGTAGGCTGACCGTGTAAAGCAAGTTGCGGGACGCGTGGGCTCGCTTTTCCTCTGCGTCGGCCAGGCTACGGGGGCTGACAGAGCGAGCCAGGTAGGTCACGCCCAACCCGGCCAGCACGGCGATGCTCAACGTGAAAGGATAAATCCAGCGGAAAGGGGAGTGAAGTTGATTCCAAAAGGGAAGACCATAATATAGCAGCGCGTAAAAGGGGGTGCCGAAGGCGAAGAGCAGCGACAAAACAGCCAGCAGCGTGAAGATCCAAACCTGAGGCAGTGGATGCGACAGCGGATCAGCGGATGAAGCACGAGGCAGCGCAGCCGTCCCCTCAACGAAGAGCCTATTTCCCCGCTGCCGCTCCAGCCGCCTATCCGCTATCCATCCGCTGATGGCTATCACGGACAACAGCAGCGGCAGAATCCCCACGTAAGCTCCGGCCTCCACGCTAGTCTTTATGTCCCAGCCGGTGCAATAAGGGCAGAGGGAATTGACTTGTCCGTGGGCGTTGAGGCCGACCGGTAGCCAGCGGCGGCTGATCACGTCGAAGTACGTATGATGGCTGGGGTTGCCAAAAAAGTCGGGGATCAGGAAGGAAATGATCCGGCGGCCGGGTAATGCCCAACCGACTACGTCCGCGAAGGTAACCGAGCCCACACGGAAATTTTGGCTGGCTACCTCATAGAGCGGGATAAACTGGACAGTCCCCAGTCCCAACCCCAGCATGATCATCCCCAGCAGCCAGCCCCCCATGCGCAACGCCGGCCCCCAGACGCGTTGGCGTCGCCAGAGAATAATCAACCGGCAAAGAGCATAAAACCCACTGACCAGAAGCACGTAATAGGTGATCTCAATATGTCCGGCCAGGATTTGAATCCCCAGGATAAATGAACCGGCGACAATGTAGGGGACGGGATAGTAAACGACTGGCCCCTTCTCTTCCTGCTTGCGGATCACGATCTCGATCATCGCCAGCAACAATGGCAGCCAGACGGCGGCAGCAATGATCATGGTGAAAACCACGCTGACGACGAAAAATCCGCTCAACTGATAGGTGATACCGCCGACGAGTCCACCCAGCCGGTTGGCCCCCAGCACCCTCAGAAAGATGTAGGTAAACAATCCCGCCAGCCAGAATTGAACCACGGTGAACCAGCCATAGGCCCTGGTCAATGGCATAATGTAAAATATCAAGCTGAAGGGATACAACGCTGAGTGCTGGCCGTTGGCCAGGAAGGGGTGACCGGCGAAAAGGTAGGGATCCCATAGAGGAATAGACCGAGTCTGGATACTCTGAACGATGAAGCGTTTCCAGACGTAATTTTCCAGAATCAAGTCAGAGAGGAGGGCATTGTGAGGACGACTCACGGCGAACTCGTCCGCGAAGGAAGCCCATGGCTCGCCGACGAACAGATTATCCGTGGGGAGGAGCGTGCGACTCCCTAGCGTAACTGGCCCAAACAGCAGAAGCGGCAGGATAAAGAATATGAGGGCAATCAGCACATCCTGCCTGGCGATGCGCACCCGCAATGCACAGACTCCTAGGCTCTGGCCTCAATTGCGCGGGAAACTGGCTGGACGTTGCGATGACGCCAGCGAATTTCGAGGACGCGCACCGCTGCCTCGAATTTCACCGGCACCGTCATCTTGCTCTGTCCAATGCGACGATCCTCAAAATAGATGGGCGTCTCCAAAATGCACAGGCCGATTTTTTCAGAAACGTAAGCCATTTCTACCTGGAAGACATAGCCGTTGGACCGGATACGCTCCAGGCCAATCTGTTCCAATGCGCTGCGTCGCCAACACTTAAAGCCAGCCGTCGCGTCTTGCGTGCGCACGCCCAGGATGAACCGTGTCCAGACAGAATTGGCCCACCAGCTCAAAAACCAGCGCCATAGACTCCATCGCTCGTCAAGCTGCCCACCCTCCACATAGCGTGAACCGACTACTACATCGCAATCCTTGATGAGTTCAAGGAATTTGGGGATATAGGTAGGAGAGTGAGAAAAATCGGCGTCCATCTGAATGATGAAGTCGGCGCTATGCTCCAGGGCCCATGTGAAGCCTTGTACGTACGCGGTGCCCAGGCCCAGTTTTCCTCGGCGATGCATTATGTGGAACGTGCCGGAATAGCGTTGAGCCAGGTCGTCGGCGATTTGCCCGGTGCCATCAGGTGATGCATCGTCTACAACCAAGATCTCCAGGCCATCAATGCCCAGCGCCAGGAGTTCTGCAGTGATGGTTGGCAGGTTATCGGCTTCATTGTAAGTGGGAATGACCACAACAGTTTTCATAGAAGGTGTCTACAGCAAGTGCGTCGTGATTGAATTAGAGTCCCCAGCCAATGAGGAATATGAGCTATTCCCACCCCAAAAAACAAAACGAGGGGCAATCGCTCGACGCCCCCAAACGACCCCAATTGCCTACACCAACAACGATGTGCCCAACATCGTAACGCCGATTATACTACGAGGCCAAATAAAGGTCAATTTAGCTCCAAAGTAGTCTGAATCAGCATTGACAGTCTATGCGCTGAGTGTTATACTTGAGATATCTAAAGTTTGGAACTTTTACAGACAAGAATTACCATATCGGAATAGTTGGTGCAGGCCAGTTCGAGAATTCTGCACAGGTTTGAAGTGTGTAACCGTGATAGGATAGGGAAACGAAAAGGCAATGTACAAATACAATTGCCGAAAATGCCCCATCCGGAACCGTTGCATTGATGAGAGCGCCAATTCCCCGACCATCAAAGAGATAACTCGGCGTGCTTTTATTGCGCGTACCGACACACTGGAGACATGGGGATTATTACAACCCAACTGTTTGCTACTGAAAGCCGAAGAAGAGCGTGCAAGAATAGCTCCCCGCGAGTCGATGCTAAGCCGTCGCCTGCGCCAGGCGCGCGAGGCTCGAGAGCAGGCGGCCAAAGCCATTTCTAAGTTACCCAGCCAGCAGAGGGATTATCTCCGGCCTGTCTCGCCAGCTCCTCACAAAGCGCGGTCTCCGTCAGAGGAAGCACCACCGGATACCATTGGGACACCGGATACTCGTCGGGAAGATGCTTCGCTTGAAGCCCCCCCCGTCCATGGAGACTCATTAACTTGTTGGTTGACCATCGTTGTTAGTGGGCGGCACATCGCGCTGCCCACCAATGGAGAATTGGTGCTGGGGCGTTTTGATCCGAACTTTGGTATTCCGCCAGACATTGACCTGACTTACGAAGATCAGGGTGCCCACACCGTTTCACGTCGCCATGCCAAAATTATCGGGGTGGCTGGGCGGCATACCATCGAGGATTTGGGCAGTCGCCACGGGCTGTTCATCAATGAAGAACGCGTAAGGTCCGCCCCGCCCCACCCGCTTCAACTCGGTGATCGCGTGAGTCTGGGCAATACTCAATTGCTTTATGAAGCAATGCCCGCCTATTTGCTGGACATCCCCCTCACCGCTGACATTCGTCATTTTCTCATAGTCACTCCCACAGGCCACAAGCTAGCTATTGCTCCGCCTAAAGATATCCTTATCGGCCGCACTGACCGCTATGTGAATTTTGTGCCCGATATTGACCTCAGCCGTGAGGGGGGGGACGTGGCGATCCGCGTCTCGCGTCGCCATGCTATCATCACCTGGCGCCATCATAGCCCTTATCTGGAAGATCTAGGGAGTGGCTTTGGAACTCGGCTTAATGGAGAAATACTGTTCATCGGGCAGGCTGTCCCTCTCAAGCCCGGGGATCACATCTGGTTGGGCGGCTGCGTACTGGCTTACGCCGTTGAAATGTGAATGTGACCGGTGGTAGAAGAAGGGCCTATTGGCTGGGGTGGATATGTTAGGCCAACTAACTGACCAGCGAGGTGTAGAATGATGATGCAAAACTCTCCGACTTTGCCCGACGAAATGGCAACGTCCATCATTGTCTGGCCCGAGGATGGCAAAGACATGGTGTTTGTTCCTGGCGGCACCTTCATTATGGGGAGTAATGACGGCAATCTCAAGCACCAACCAGAACACCAAGTATACGTCGCTGACTTTTACCTGGATCGCTGGCCGGTGACGAACGCTGAATACAAGAAATTCGTTGACGCCACCGGTTACCCTGTCCCCAACTACCATGTCAGTTGGTGCGATACCCGGGGCTATAATTGGGATCCGGAGACCCGCATATATCCCGAAGGCAAAGCCGACCATCCAGTAGTTCTCGTCACCTGGGAAGATGCTATGGCTTACGCCGCTTGGGCCCACAAACGCCTGCCCACGGAAGCCGAATGGGAACGTGCCGCTCGTGACCTGAACGGACGACGATATCCGTGGGGGAATGAATTTGTGCCGGACCGCTGCAATTGCAAGGAAGCCGGATTGGGGGGTACCAGCCCCGTCGGCTATTTCTCACCTGATGGAGACACGCCGGAAGGCTTGGTGGATATGCTAGGCAATGTGTGGGAGTGGACAAACAGTCTCTTCCGGCCCTATCCTTACGACCCTGATGACGGGCGCGAAAGTCGCCAAGCAAAGGGGTTCCGCGTGTTGCGGGGCGCTTCGTGGGTCAACGATGCGAATATAGCTCACTGCCTGTCGCGGTTGGATGGGGACTTTCAGTTTTATAGCAACGTCGGCTTTCGCTGCGCCGTATCACCTGAATAAAGTTTGTAGGAATTGGAGTAATGGCGACAACGTATCGTATTGTCTTTATGGGCACCCCTCAATTTGCCCTGCCTACCTTGCAACTTTTAATTGACGAGTATTCCCCGAAGAAGACCTACCCTCACCCGCCTGTCCCCCCGGCCCAACCGCCGGGGCAGGCCCCGAACCGATGGTCGGGGCAGGCCCCGAACCGATGGTCGGGGCAGGCTGACGCGTCCCAGGGGGAACCTTTGGGTGGGGGGGTGGTGGGGGTCGTCACCCAACCTGATCGCCCCAGCGGACGCGGGCGTCAGCTCCGGCCTTCGCCTGTGAAGATGCTCGCCCAAAAGTATGGGATACCCGTGCTGGAGCCAGCATCACTGCGCAACCCCGAGGCGCTGGCAGAATTGCAGACCTTGCAGCCTGAAGTGATTGTGGTGGCTGCCTTTGGGCAGATTCTTCCTTCCACAGTACTCGACCTGCCGCCCTTCGGGTGCATTAACGTCCATGCCTCGCTGTTGCCACGCTGGCGGGGTGCAGCTCCGGTAGCTGCTGCTATTCTGGCCGGTGATGACACCACTGGCGTCACGATCATGAAAATGGACGCGGGGCTAGACACTGGCCCCATCTTGAGCCAGCGGCCTCTTGCCATCGCCCCCGACGACACTCGCGAATCACTCAGTGCCCGGCTTGCCCAACTAGGTGCTGATCTGCTGCACGACACACTGCCTGCCTGGTTGGCTGGCAACATTGAACCCCAGCCCCAGGACGAGTCGCGGGTGACCTATGCCCCGCAAATCAAAAAAGAACAGGGGCGCATCAACTGGAACGAGCCAGCAGACGACATTGCGCGCAAAGTCCGGGCGTTTTATCCCTGGCCTGGTGTTTTCACTTACTGGCAGGGTAAACCGCTGAAAATCTTACGCGCCGCCGCTGCCCCGGAGTATTGGCAGGATGAGGATAGCTCGTCCCAATTTCACCGCGCGGACCGGGGCAGCGCCCTGCCGCCTGGGACCGTCACCACTGGCCCATCGGGCCTGGCGGTGATGACCGGTCGGGGTATGCTTGAACTGTACGAAGTGCAGCCATCTGGAAAACGGCCGATGCCGGCTGATGCTTTTGCCCGCGGGGCGCGGGGTTTTGTCGGCACCAAGCTGACGTGAGCCAACCCTTTTGCCTCATTAACCTTTTGCCATCTGCTGGCGCGTCGTGTATAATGGTGATGAATATAATATATAGTTAGGGAAAAGGTAGCAGAAAGTACGTAGCAGGTAACAGGTAGCAAGTCGTAAGCAACTTGTTACCTGCTACTTGTTATCTGGCGAGATCATGATGGACAACGTGGTCTATTC
Source organism: Anaerolineales bacterium (assembly GCA_024643945.1). The sequence continues at coordinate 21,165 of JAHELX010000007.1, read as the reverse complement.
TAACAGAGTCTACAAGCGTTGCCGGACGCTGACCGAAGCGGACGTGACATTTCTCAAAGCTGTCGAGCGCCAAATGCCCATCGTCGCTGACGTCAGCCGAGCTGACATCTTGCTATATGGCTGGTTAGAAGGCGAGCGAGCAATTGTACTTGCCCATGCCCAACCCCATTCTATTTCGCCCATCTACCAGCATCTGCTGACTGGTCAGGAGGTTAGTGGGGATCAGGAGCCCTTGATCATTCGCGCGCTAGCAGACGGGCGTCCTCAGCAAGGCGGGCAACGGCTGATCACTGATGGCGCGCCGGTGATGAAGCAAGTCTACCCCGTGCGGCGACCGGGCGGAGAGCGGATAATTGCTGCCTTCAGCGTTGAGACCAACTTGCTGGAACACGAGCGGCACCGCCGGCGCAGCCAAGTTTTCCAGCAGGCACTTCTCGAGCTCCAGATGATGGCGTTACGCGCCCAATTAGTGGGAGTTACAGATTTGAGCCCGTTCGGGGAGCACGACGGCATCATCGTGGCCGACCGGGAACGAGTGATCCGCTATGCCAGTGGTATAGCTACCAATCTTTATCGTCGCATTGGTTACCCGGGAGGACTATTGGGCCGTCGCCTGAGTGATCTGGAAACCGGGGATGACGACCTGGCGCGGTCGGCTTTGCGGCAACTACGTTGCCTGGAACGAGAAGAAGAAACCGGCGGTCGTTATTGGGTGAAAAAGGCTATCCCGTTACTAGATTTACTTCGCCCGCGACTCTTGTCCTGGATAAAGTGGGAAAGGGAGGTCTCAGAACCAAGCCATGTCATGTTGATGGTACGCGATTCGACGGAGAGCCGTCGCCGAGAGCAGGAGCTTCGAGTAAAGACGGCCATGATTCAGGAAGTGCACCATCGGGTGAAAAACAATTTGCAAACTATTGCGGCTTTGCTGCGTATGCAGGCACGCCGGATGCATGACGAAGAGGCGCGCCTGGCGGTAGAGGAAGCTATCGCGCGTATTCTGAGTGTGGCTGTCATCCACGAATTCCTCTCGCGCCAGGATTCGCGAGCCATTAATATCAAAGAGGTCAGCAACCATATTATTATCCAAATGCGACAGGGAATGCTGGGTCCCGATAAGCATATTTGGCTTGAGCTGGAGGGTCCCCCGATTTATCTGCCAGCTCGCCAGGCAACTGCCTGCGCTCTGGTCATTAACGAACTGTTGCAAAATGCTGTAGAGCATGGGTTCAAGGAACGAAACGTCGGGCACGTACGTCTTACACTACAGGACGAGGGAGATACTGTCATCGTCCGCGTTCGTGATGATGGCAGTGGGCTCCCAGACGACTTTAGTATAGAAAATGCTGAGAGTTTGGGCTTACAAATTGTGCAAACCCTGGTTCAGGAAGATCTAAAGGGTACGATTGAAATGCGAAATGGCGATGGCGCTGAAGCCATTGTCGTTTTTCCCAAAGCCATATTTGGAGGTGAAGAAGGTTGGACCGCACACGTGTAATCATTGCTGACGATGAGTCACTTATCCGCATGGACTTGCGTGAGATGCTAGGCAACCTGGGCTATCTCGTGGTGGGTGAAGTGGGTGACGGTCGCAGTGCTGTGAACTTAGCCCGCGAACTCAGGCCTGATGTCGTAATTATGGACATCAAAATGCCTGATATGGATGGGATTGACGCTGCAAGAATCCTCACCGAGGAACGTATCGCGCCAGTCATCTTGCTCACAGCCTATAGCCAGAAAGATCTAGTGGAACGGGCCAAAGAGGCAGGTGTGGTCGGCTATATGGTGAAACCCTTCCGTGAAGCTGACCTGGTACCAGCCATCGAAGTGGCGCTGGCCCGCTTCAAAGAATTCGAGGCGCTACACAAAGAGGTGAATGACCTTCAGCTTGCCCTCGAAACTCGAAAGCTGGTAGATCGGGCCAAAGGCATCTTGATGGACAGTCAGGGCCTGAGCGAATCCGATGCTTTCCGCAAGATCCAAAAAATGAGTATGAACACGCGCAAGCCAATGAAGGAAGTTGCCGAGGCGATTATTCTGGCGCACCAAGCGGGCGAAGGGTAACAGATAACGCATAGCAGATAGCTGATGGCTGATGGTTGATAGCAGATGCTCGGTGCCAGTCATCAGCTATTAGCGCCATGCCAGGTGCCATTTGGAGGGTTTTGCATGCGCCGTCTGCGGATCGGATTGGCTCAGATCAATACTACGGTTGGCGATTTGCGAGGCAATATAGATCGCATCGTTGCGGAGATTCAGCGCGCTCGCCAACACCAGGTCGATATGGTAGTCTTTCCCGAACTTTCCATTCCTGGTTACCCCCCAGAGGACCTGCTGCTGAAGCCGAGTTTCATTGAGGCTAACCGGGCCAGCCTGGATGAGTTGTTACCTCACACCCTGGGACTCACCGCTGTCGTTGGTTTCGTGGACGTGGATTCTGACATTTACAATGCCGCGGCCGTGCTCCACGATGGGCGACTGGCGGGGGTATGTCACAAATCACTGCTGCCCAATTATGCCGTTTTCGACGAAGTGCGCTACTTTAAAGCGGGCGAAGGATTTCCATTGTTTGAGCTGGATGGGATCGTCTTCGGGGTCAGCGTGTGCGAAGATATTTGGTATCCGGCTGGCCCACCAGAAGAGCAGGCCGCCGTTGGCGCCGAGTTGCTGGTTAATATATCAGCTTCTCCCTACCATCTGGGCAAGATTCAAGACCGGGAACGGATGCTCGCCACCCGCGCCGCTGACAACGTGGCCGTGGTGGCTTTTTGTAATCAGGTGGGGGGACAGGACGAATTGATCTTTGACGGCAGCAGCGTGATCATCAATGAGCGCGGGCAGGTGGTGGCCCGAGGCCAGGCCTTTGCCGAGGACTTCGTGGTGGCTGACCTGGATATGCGGAGCGTCTTTCGCCAGCGCCTCCACGACCCCCGCCGGCGCAAGGGCGAGTTGGCACATCGTTACCGACCCGACAGCGTCCAGCAGGTGCGTCTGCCTTACGCTGCATCTTCGACCAGCCGTCTTCCAGTGACTCCTGCTATATCACCTCTGCCGGGCCGGCTGGAGGAAGTCTACCAGGCACTACTACTGGGGACACGCGATTACGTGCAGAAGAATGGGTTTGAAAAGGTGGTCATCGGCTTGTCGGGAGGCGTGGACTCATCGTTGGTGGCGACTATAGCTGTCGATGCCCTGGGACCGGAGAATGTGGTGGTGGTCTCTATGCCCTCTCGCTACTCGTCCGACCACAGCCTCGAGGATGCCGAGGAACTGGCTGAGGCGTTGGGCATTCGTTATATGCGCATCGGCATCGGACCAGCCTTTCAGGCTTATTTGGAGATGCTCAGCGAGGCCTTTGGCGGCACCGAGCCCGGCGTGGCCGAGGAGAACTTACAAGCCCGCGCTCGCGGCAATGTGTTGATGGCGCTCAGCAACAAATTCGGCTGGTTGGTGCTGACCACTGGCAACAAGAGTGAGATGGCCGTCGGCTATGCTACTCTCTACGGTGATATGGCGGGGGGGTTCGCCGTCATCAAAGATGTGCCCAAGACCCTGGTGTACGAGTTGGCAGCGTATCGCAATCACACACCTGGGCCGGTGATCCCCGAGCGCGTGTTAACCAAAGCTCCCTCGGCCGAACTGCGCCCCAACCAAAAGGATAGCGACTCGCTGCCCGAGTATGCTGACCTGGACCCCATCCTCCACGCCTATGTAGAGGAGGATCGGAGCCTGCGCGAGATGGTGGCTATGGGCTTCGACGAGGCGATGGTGCGCCAAGTGGTTCGTATGGTAGACCGCAACGAATACAAGCGGCGACAGTCACCACCCGGCGTGCGTATCACTGCCCGAGCCTTTGGCAAGGATAGAAGACTGCCGATCACGAATAAGTATCAGATGACGAATGACGAGTGATGGGCATAGGAGACGAAGATGGCGACAATTTCATTACGCCCCGATTTACTGGAGGCGCTGGATCAGACGGCCAGGCAAGAGGACGTGGATGTGGAGGAGTTGGTCAATATAGCAGTTAGTCAATACTTGACACAGATCAGGCGGCAGAGAATTGAAGCCGAATCTCATGCTTTTGAGGCGATGAAAGCTGATCTGCTGGCAAAGTATCCCGGGGAGTATGTGGCTGTGTACAGCGGTAAGGTGATAGATCACGACCCAGACCTCAGAACGCTTCATTTGCGCGTCTACGAAAAGTATGGGCGGACTCCGGTTTTACTCAAGCAGGTACTCGCCGGCCCGGAGCGAGAACTTGTCATCCGAAGTCCACACCTGGAGCGATGACTGATGACTTTCCCCTACGATGCGACTTATTTCCCTCCATTTCCGACATTGGAGGTGACTTTGAGCACGCCAGCCGAAGGATTGACCGTTGGTCCTTTGTCCGCTCTTGTAGACACTGGCTCTGATGCGACATTTGTGCCAGTGGAGCACTTGAGCCAGATCAATGCGGTAGAGACGGTTGAGATGTGGGCGCGGAGCTATTGGGGTGAACGACGACGTGTGCTCCTCTATCTGGTAGACATTCGCGTGGGCCATCTCATATTGCCCGGCATTGAAGTTGTGAGTGATGACCTCGGAAACGGAATCTTGCTGGGGCGAGATGTACTCAACCGTTTGCGAGTATTGCTCGACGGTCCGGCGGAGATGAGCGAGTTAATCAGTAGAGGATAAGCCGTCAACGGAAAGGAAGGGGAGGGGAGGGGAGAGAAACGAAAATGGCCAACAACAACGACAAGATTGAGGTTCATCACCCAGTACGAGGAATGGAATTGATTGACGGTTGCGTTGCGAAAGGCAATAACTACTGTCGTCTTATCAGTGATGGCGGAGTTCCGGCATTTGAATTGTACGATCAGGTTCAAATTAGAGAGGATAACGAGCTAGCCCTGTGTGACATCTGGTTGGCAAACGGCATAGGTGCTAGAATAGAGCTCAAACATTTCATCGAACTATGGAAAAAGAGGGAGGAAATTGGGGAACATCTGGCGAAGATCCCAGCAGATGTCGATTTGTCAGACTTATCGCTAGATGGTAAAAACTTGTGGAAAGACTTGAAAGCGTTGTTCAACGCTTGCAGATGCAGGGGCATCAGCTATTCTAGGATGACCAAGATTCTGCATAAGAAACGACCTCGCCTCATCCCTATTGTGGATGACGATGTTGTGGCTTATAGATACCTTGGCGGTAGTTGGCTAGGCGCTAGCGACGTCTCAGAATATCTTGTAACGGCTACTAAGCACATACAAGATGACGTGGTACGCAATTTGTCAACGTTGAAATCGATTCAGGCAAGGCTGTGGCACAAAAAGCAGATTGATCTGACGCTTCTCCGAATCTTTGACATCCTTTTATACCAGCATTATAGCAGCGGGATTAGCTGAGCGGTATCTTGAAGACCGGTGTGACGGACAACACAACCTCAACGCTTCAGCACCAACTTTCCCAAAAAACGGCCCAACTGGCCGCCGTACGCGAAATCAGCCGGGCCATCGCCGAGGCCTGGGACCTGTCCACCACTTTGGACCTTATCACTCGCCGGACCACCGAGGTGATGGGGGCAGATTCTTGCTCCATTTATCTACGCGACCCACGCACGGACCGGCTGGTGTTGCAGGCGACCACCGGCCTCAACCGGGAGACGGTGGGACAGGTATGGCTGACGATGGGTGAAGGATTGACGGGCTGGGCAGCACAGCATCGCCAGGCCGTTGCTATCACTGCCGCCGCCACCGACCCCCGTTTCAAGCATCTGCCGGGTACTGGCGAGTCTCGCTTTCCCTCACTGATGGCTATGCCCCTCATCAGCCACGATCGGGTCATCGGCGCAGCCAACGTTCAGACAGTAGAACCTCATACCTTCACCGATGATGAAGTGGAGTTGTTTGCTATCATTGCCGACCTGGCGGCTACGGCGTTGGAGAAAGCGCAGACTGTCCGAGCGGCCGTGGTGCAGGAGATGCACCACCGGGTGAAGAACAACCTGCAAACCGTTGCTATGCTGCTGCGGTTGCAGCTTGCCCAGGCAGACCTTTCACCGCACGATATTTTGCACGAGACCATCAACCGCGTACTCAGCATCGCCGCCGTTCACGACATCCTGTCGCAAGAGGGGGTAGACCTGGTCAGCCTGCGCCAGCTCATCGAGCAGGTAACTCGCAGTGTGACGGTGAACATGACGGTGGCCAGCGTCCCGGTAGAGGTGACTGTAAAGGGTGATGACCTGCAATTGGGCTCGCAGCCGGCTACCAGTCTGGCCCTGATTACCAACGAATTGTTACAAAACGCGATGGAGCATGGCCTACCCCCCACAGGCGGCAAGATTGCCATTCACCTGCGCGACGAAGGGTCACAACTTTGTCTTGACGTGCTCGACAACGGCATGGGCCTTCCTGATGATTTTGACCCGCAGCAGGCTGGAGGTCTGGGTCTGGAGATTGTGCGCACCATGGTAACAGAAGATCTGGGTGGCACCTTCAGTCTTACCCCAATGGAAGGAGGCACCCTGGCCCACGTGGTGGTGCCGCGAGCCAGGGTGGCGTGAGACATGGCCAACGTCCAGCCCCTAAGTCCCGGTCAGCAGCCGGCATCCTCTACGGCTCAACCTCTGCGCATTGTGATCGCCGACGACGAGGCAGTCATCCGATTAGGACTACAAGCAATGCTCGAGGCACTGGGGCATCAGGTGGTGGGGATGGCAGCCGACGGAGAGCTGGCCTTGACCTTGATCACAGACCACAAGCCCGATCTAGCTATCCTGGATATAAAAATGCCAGGTTTGGACGGATTGACCGTCGCTGAACGATTGGCGCAGGAAAGTCCACTGCCGGTGGTGATACTCACAGCCTATAGTCAACAAGCCTTGGTAGAGCGGGCGGTTGGGGCATCGGTGACGGGTTACCTGGTGAAGCCAGTGCGAGAGGAGTTGCTTGGGCCGACGGTCGAGCTGGCGGTGGCTCGATTTCAGGCGCTGGAGGCGATCCGGAATGAGGTGGACGATTTGCGCCAACAATTGGCCGCCCGCCGGACAGTGGATAAGGCCAAACGCTTGCTGATGATGCGTACCGGTTGGGGCGAGGCAGAAGCCTATCGCCGTCTGCAAATGACCGGGCGCCAGACTCGGCGTTCAATGCAGTCGGTGGCCGAGGCCGTCATCGCTGCCGATGGTGATCCATCTAGCCTGGTGCATTGACGGAGAGACGATCACATCAGGTTCTTCTACAAGGGGAACGTGTTTTTGGGTATCCCCAACTGGTTACGCTTCATTTTTGGGGGTTGACATTCCCTATCAAATCTGGTATAGTGTAGCACATTAATACAAATAGCGTCTAGCGGGCGTGATGTAATGCCCTTCAGATGGCCGTGAAGCCCTCAGTTGCGAGTCAGAAGTTGATTCGCGCCTGAGGGCTTCGTTATTTTTGTATTAATGCCTCATGGATCAGCTTTGCACTTGTACATTAATAGCTTGGCACTTTGGAGCAGAAATTAGGTGTAAAACCGCCACAAGAATACCCAGTTGTTTTTGAACAAGTACTTTGCAAAAACTTTTGAGTTTGAAAGGAGACTCAATTATGGCACTTACCCCTGAGAAAAAGGACGTATTGGCCAAGGCCAAGTCGGATGGCGTGAAGTTCATCAATCTTCAATTCACCGACATCCACGGGATGATTAAGAACGTGGGCATCCCCATCCGACGTCTGGAAGAAGCACTGGAGAAGGGAGTCTGGTTCGATGGCTCTTCGATTCAAGGCTTTACGCGTATTCACGAGAGCGACATGGTGTTGCAACTAGACCCGGCCACCTACCGCGTACTGCCCTGGAAGTCGCCGGAGCGCCCCACCGCTCGCGTCATCTGCGACATATATCGTCCCGACGGCCAGCCTTTCCCTGGGGATCCGCGTTACATCTTGCGGCGAGCCATCGCCAGAGCCAAGGAGATGGGCTTTACCTACAACTGTGGGCCAGAGTTGGAATTCTTCCTCTTGCGTAAGAACGGGGAACGACTACGCCCTGCTCCCCACGACGTGGCTGGTTACTTCGATTTTTCGCCCCGGGATCTGGCGGCTGCTGTCCGTTCCGACATCGTGGACGCGCTTCATGAGGTGGGCATCGAGGTCGAGATGGACCACCACGAAGTGGCGACGGGGCAGCACGAAATTGACTTTCGCTATGCGGAGGCGCTGGAAGCCGCCGACAACGCCATCACTTTCAAATATGCGGTTAAGGCCATCGCCGCCGCCTATGAGCTATACGCCAGCTTTATGCCCAAGCCCTTCTTTGGCCGCAATGGCAGCGGCATGCATACTCACCAAAGCCTCTTCAAGAATGGGACCAACGCCTTCTACGATCCAGACGACGAGTATAAACTATCCCAAACTGCTTACAGCTTCATCGCTGGCCAGTTGTCTCACGCTCGTGCTCTGAGTGCTGTGGTCGCGCCAACGGTCAACAGCTACAAGCGGCTGGTGCCCGGCTACGAAGCCCCGGTCTATATCTGCTGGGCGCGCATTAACCGGGCAGCTCTCATCCGTATCCCGCAGTATTCGGAAGGACGTGAGCAGTCCACTCGTGCCGAACTGCGCTTCCCCGATCCAAGCTGCAATCCTTACCTGGCTTTCGCTGTGATGTTGATGGCCGGATTGGACGGTATCAGCCAAAAGATGAAGCCACCAGCGCCTGTGGAAGAGGATGTATACCACTTCGACGACGCCAAATTGGTGGAGTTAAGCATTGGCCAGTTGCCCGGCTCCCTAAAGGAAGCGGTTGAGGAACTCGAAGGTGACGTTGTGTTAATGGATGCTTTGGGCGAACACACCGGACGGAGTTTTGTGGAGGCGAAGTGCACTGAGTGGGACGAATACCGCATCCAGGTGACGGAATGGGAACTGGAGCGATACCTGGAGACGCTGTAACTTGCTCCAACCAGACACGCGAATGGACAAGGCTCCTCATTACCGAGGAGCCTTGTAATTTTTGACTATGGCACATACAATGGTTGCAGCAGCCAAGATTGTGAAAATTCGGAGTCAAATATAAAGCCATAGCTATCACAAGAAATGAAAACTATGGTAGAATATAGACAACGATTATACCCAACGCACGCGGGTGGTACATCCACGTGCGGGTATTATAAGGAGGAACGTCGCAATGAATAACGAAATCGGGAACGCCCGTGAAGAAGTAGAAGAGCAAGTAGGGAGCGGCGTGGGTGACGTAACTGCCCAGATTCTGTCCATTCGGATGGGGAGTGCGCGCGATGTGAACGCCGAGTCAGTAGACATTACCCAGGGGAGCGCGCGCAGCGTGAAAGGAAGTACCGTCACTTTACGCCAGGCAGGCGCCCAGTCTGTCACAGCCGAAAACCTGGTCATTCGCCAGGGGGGGGTGTTGAAGGCTCGAGCGGATCACCTGGAGATGACCCAGGGAGGGGTCGGCCTGGCCCAGACGCAGGCAGCTAATCTCACTGCATCGCAGGCAGGGGCTGTCCTTTCTAGAGGCGACGTGACGATGGACCAGGCAGGAACGCGAATCTTGCTGACTCTCGGCGATGTGACAATGGACCAGTCGGGGGCAGCGGTAATGGCTGCACGCAACATCAAAGCCCAAAATTGCGGCACGTTCCTACTGCTCGCCAGCCGGGTGGAAGGAGAAGTAAGTGCGGCCTTTGGCCCACGCGAATCGGCTGTCTTTGGTGCAGTGGCCGGGGTGGTAGCCGGGCTGGTGCTTTTGCTGGGCCGGTTGGTGCGGCGCCGGCGGCATTGAAAGCCTATAATGCTTATCCGAAACTGGCTAGTACCATAAACCTATCCGAAGATTCTCGGAGTCCGGACTTTCCCCGGAGGGGACCTGGTGGTAGTCCGTTTCATAAGCGCAGGCTGCCAGCAGGACTCTCTCCGGGGAAAGCCAGCACTCTGATTTTCGGATGGATACTATATCTATAGCTCTCCTTGGGGCAGAAAAGCAGCCTTGCGTGGGTTTTTGGACAGGTTCTGAGTAGACAACTGAGGAAAGCATATGTATAATGCCCAAATGGGTGAAGCTGGTACCCCATCACAGGGATTATGATATGATACAGATTACGCCCATGAGGCCGAATCTAACTTATCAAAATCACTTTGATGGGGCACTGGTGCCCTGTCAAGGCTAACCCATAGGTCCCCTTTCCCCTGTGCAGCCCCATGGGGGGGCTTTCCCCTGTGCAGCCCCGTGGGGGGCTTCGCTCGGGACCATCGGGCGCTCGGGACCGTGGGTGGGGAATTGACAGATAATTTTGACGCCCATGGCGTTAGTTTTTACACGTCAAATCACCGTTGACAGGGTACTGGCTGGCTGCACCAAACGTTTGAAACGACTGGGGCCCGTGAAACGGGTCGTATCGTTGCATAATTCTGTTTTCCCTACTTGAAAGGAGGCAAAGCGATGTTAGTCTATGAACGTATGAGCAGACATCCTATCACCGTCAAACCGACTACGCCGGTGGATGCTGCACTCAAGCGAATGCGCGAAGAGAAAGTGCGTCGGTTCCCCGTGGTTAATGAGAATGGCAAACTGGTAGGGATTGTTTCGGACAAGGACCTCCTTTACGCTGCCCCATCGCCAGCCACTTCCCTCTCTATTTACGAATTACACTATCTCTACTCGCGCATAACTATTGAGCAGGTGATGACACAAGACGTGATCACCGTGGAGGAGGATGATCCCCTCGAAGAAGCAGCGCGCATCATGGTGGACAACAAGATTGGCGGGTTGCCCGTGATGCGTGAGGGCAAGCTGGTGGGCATTATTACCGAAACCGACATCTTTAAAACGTTCATGGAAATGTTAGGGGCTCGCGATCAAGGGGTGCGCCTGACATTGCTTTGCCCTGAGCAGCGAGGGGAGCTGGCGGCTCTCACCCATGTAGTGTCGGAGCTAGGCGGGAACATTATGAGCCTGGGCACCTTTTGGGGAGAGGATGCCTCCAATGCGATTGTCACGATTAAGGTCTCGGGTGTAGATAAGGACGCACTCGTAGAGAAGGTAAAGCCACATGTGCTCGAAGTAATAGACGTACGTGAGGTTTGACCAACAAATACGGGAAATACTTAGCGGCCAGGGGGCCTTCAAAGCGTAGATATATCCGTTGTCGCAGGGTCGAGGATTTGCACCAGACCGGTACTACCGTCGAGAAGGACCAGGTCACCGTCGTGAAAGCGGCTGGTGGCATCGGGGATATTGGCTACAGCCGGCAGACCAAATTCTCGAGCGATGATGGACCCATGCGACAAAAGCCCTCCCATCTCTACAATCAGGCCACGTGCCCGAGGGAAAATGTGGAACCAGGCAGGATCAGTAGAAGGGGTGACGAGAATCGCCCCTTCTTTCATACCGCTCGAATCCTCAGGCTTATGCAAGACAATGACATGCCCCTGTACCTGGCCAGGGCTGACAGGCAATCCCGATAACACTGACGATAGCGCCGTTCCAATCAATCCACGGCCCGGGACCAATCGCGCCACGTCCGATTCACGCAACGTGTAGGGCATCTCAGTCGTGGCGTAAGTCTGGTAAGTTTCGCGACGGGCCTGTACTAGCGCCGGCAAGGTAGGTCCCACCTCAGCCTCGGCCATCAAAGCCCGCTCTACCTCTTCCATTGTAAGCCAGAAGTAGTCTTCGGGCTCCGCCAGCCAACCACGGGCAACCCATCTCCTCGCCAAGTTCAGATCCCACGTGCGACAGTCGGTCATAGACTGACCATACCGCGTGCGTAGTCGACCGCGTATCAACGCCAGGCGGCGCAACCGCCTGACGGACAGGTGCGTGAGCCAGCGACGCGGAGACAGCAGCTTCTGAAGGCTATGGAGGGGACGCCAGCTTGCCAATCGCCGTGTGCCTCTTCCCGCATATCTGCCGGATGTTTCACCGGGATGGGTTTTCTCGGTCCCAGTTTCTTGCGGATCAGGCAGCACTCCGGCACTGGTCATTTGCGCCACCGTCGCCAGCAGCGGTAATGGGTCTTCGCTGTGACGCGGCCAGCCTGGATCCGCCTCAAAGGTGGCATACCTTCCATACCGTGCCAAGAACTCATCGAAAGCGGCCAAGAATGAAGTACTGGACAGCGCCTGGCGATAGTCGTCAAAGTTATCGTGTGGATAGGTTAGATAGCGCCGGGCCTGCTCGTCAGTGCGGGCGATTTTTGCCAATTCCAGCAACGCGCGACCTTGCTGGCTTCCGCTTGTCTTCAAGCCTGTGCCGATAGCCTCTCTAATAAATCGTTCCACGCCGCCGGTGAGAGGCCTCAGGGCCCAGGCAGCGATGGTATAGGCAATAGCAGCGGCTGTCGAAAGTACGAAATCAGCCTCAGCCATACGGCTGCTCAACTGGGTACGGAGACGAAAGCGGGTCAACAAGTCGCTAGGTGGTGCCTTGGCCCAATCGGTGGCAGCCAGAGAGCGAGACACCTCGACAGAGAGATGTTCAAAGCGGTTGAGCCAGGTTTCGACTCGCAGGCTACGCAACAGCAGCCCGGTTACTACACGACGAGCTTCCCACATCTGTCGCCAGTCTATGGCGTGAGCTGGGCCCAGGCCGCCTGGCGGCTCAGTATGGCCGATAATCCACAGCGTGCCAACTGGATTCAGTCCACTTTGTGCCAGCAGACGACGTGCTAAGGTCAAGTTGAGGTAGGGCCGTCCATAGATGATCTTAAGATATCGCCCTGTATTTTCCACATTGAATCCCAGGTGCTTGAAAAACGATAAGGCGCGATCCTGGGTGCGTTCCAGCAACGAGACGCACAAGGGAGAGGGGAGGTCAGGTAAGAACTCGCGATGATTAGCCCGGCTCCACTCAACGTCGAAAGACGCAGAAGCGCTGGGCAGCACGGTAATCGGACGTGTTTGCAAAAAGAGAAACTTTTCATCCCCCCCCGGCTTCTCACGGATGACTGCCCATTCCACATCCTGCGGGGCAGCCATCAGGGCCTCGATCTGCTCCAGATATTGGGCCAGCATTCGCAATTGTGATGCTGACAGCGGGCCATGATCGTCGCCGGCAGAGAATGGATCGCGGGGCCTCCTGGTGGTGCTCACCGGGCGGGGGATATTACCTGATGTCCAATCTAGCAAAAGGTAATCGGGCGAACATTTGGCCAGCCGATAGCGGGCAGGTGTGACCTGACCACTGACAACCGCGTCACCAGGCCCAAAGGTGGCTTCAACAACCAACTCATCGCGGACGCCTGAGAGGGGGTTGAGGGTGAAGGCAACGCCAGCCGTCGTTGGTTGGATGAACGGCTGGATGAGCACAGCCAGCCGAATGGATTGGATGGGGAGACCATGTTGCCGGCGATATTTCAGTGCTGGTTTGGAGAGAGCTGACGCCCAACACCGGCTCAGGCTGACAGGCACCATGTCTTGAGGAACCCCCAACTCTGATAGATGAATACCGGAGAAGGCGTGATCACGGGTATCTTCGTCTATGGCAGAGGAACGGACGGCGAAAGACTCAACGCCGTGGAAGGTCTCAGCCATCCGGGTGCGCAAAGCGGCCATCAGTTCCCGAGCCAGAGGGCTAATCTTAAGGGCGTCAGACAGCCAACACAGGGCACTCTCAGTGACTGCCACATCGGGGGAACCAGCCCAAATAGGGATAAACTGGTGATGTCGAAGTTGTGCCTCAAAGAAGGCGGTCGTCACCACTAGCCCTGGAGGCACTGGGAGCCCATGTCGGCGCAGAGTCGCCAGGTTAAAAGCCTTGCCCCCAACCAAGGATAAATCGCCGCCTTCAATTTCGTCCAGCGTTTTAAGCCAAGGAGCGGTCATGGATAATTGCATATGTTTCAAAGCCGGTCATACTGGCCAGGGTGAGCAGCACGGCAGCGGCTGGCATCAAGCCAGTACACGCAGTTGCCAGATAATTAGGCGGTTCCAAAACCAAATTAGCACTGGGGCCTAAGAACATCAGAACCAAGCCAAAGAGTAGGCTGCCATAATAACCGATAGATCGGCGGCGAGCGAGTTGCCAGGCCAAACTAACGCCGGTCAGCCCAAATACGATGAAGAACAAGCCCATGGGTAACCATGCGATTTGAATGGGACTCAAGTTTTGTATCACACCTCGGGCGTGTAGCAGTATGTCTGCAAACTGAAGCAAAGAGGCCACGCCACCGCCGATAAAAAAAAGAGAAATACTAGCCCAAAACGCGACGACTGGCCAAAGGGTTATAGGAGCTGGCGGATGTGAAGCGGACGAAGCGTCGCCTGGGGACGAATCTGGCTGTTGAGCCGACTGACCGGCGATCCGACCGGGAGATGTCAGTGAGGCCCCACATTGCTCGCACGTCCGGGCATCGGCCAGATTAAACTCGCCGCAGGCAGGGCAACGCACGAAGAAGGCATAACCGCAAGCGCTACATTCGCGAACAAAATCGCGGTTGCCCGCGCCGCACTGCGGGCAGATTACTGTACTCGACGTGGTGCTATCTGGCTGCGTACCATTAGCCGACAGCGCGGCCAAACGTTCTCGGGCGAAGGTGTTATTGGAATTGATGGTGAGAACGTTTTCCAGGCAGGTACATTGGTCGTCGAGACTGTCGGTCAGTGTGCTGAGCCACAACCAGGCCAGTTCGTTATACTGGTCAAGCTCGACGACGTCAAGCAGCAAATTATAAGCTTGTACGCGCTGACCGGCCTGGGCGAACGCCACTCCCTGGGCCAGCAAGCGGCTAACCTCAGACTCAGTTTCCAATTCTAATCTCCCCTGTGCCGACACTATACCACCGAGGCGAGGGGGCGTCAAGGGCCCATTGGTCACATTCGGCGGCCTTGTGACCTGGCGAGTTCCAGGGCTGGGGACTACGCCGCTATATGAGAGAGAACTCTTCCCAAGTCGTCGCTTTGGTAGATTTTGCGTTCGATAGTAGCGAAGAGCGCAGGGCGGCGTTTCACATCCTGGCCTGGGTCACAATAGGTGTCGGAGACTTCCCACTTGACCAGCCGGATCTCACCCTGGTCGATTTCGATGCCGGTGATGCCGTCGGTGTGGACACAGCAGCCATCGTTGAAGTAGCAGGGAACCGGGTCACCCTCGATACGGGAAATCTCCTTATCCCCTTCTAGTTCTTCAGTGGAGGCCCGGATGACTCGGTTGATACGTTCGATGGCAGCCGGCAGCAAATAACGCAGGTAGGGATCGGTGGTGGATTTTAGTTGCTGCATCAACCTGTCGCGGATGAGCTTGAGTTGATAGGTTTTGGAGAAGGAACGGAATATCGCTCGATGGGTATGCCCCGAGATGAGTAGTAATCGGTTAGCTTTGGCCCATTCATAAAGGTACTTATCGCGATTGCGACGGATCAAGTTGTTTTCGGCTGCGCGGTTACTTTGCAGCCCGAAGATGCGTTGGAGCGGACGCCAAAAGTAGCGGACAATGAAGCGGCTACGCCGGGCAAGGCGGTCGGAGTCGAGATCGCCCTGGTGTCCGTGGGCAATGAAGATATGGTCGCCCAGAATGACGCCTGGATACACCCGGATGGGACCCAGGACGGGAGCCAGGTACCTATCTACCTGCTGCGGGTTGGCCCAATCCATATCATGGTTGCCATAAATGCGGATATAGTAGGCTTCTCCCTGGTTGGCAAAGTGACGCTCCATTGCAAAGGCTGTGCTCTCATAGGCCTGAACGATGGCCGGGTATTCAGCTTCCCAGCCCTCTTCCACGTCACCGTTCAGGATGAGCTGGTAGCCGTGGTCCAGGTAGTATTGCAGCGCATAGCCGTAAATCATCTCGTTGCGCTGAAAGTCGTCACTGCCTTTCTCCCGGTCCCCTTTATGAATGTCGCTGAGGATGATGTAGCGGTCGGATTCGATCTGGTAATCGGAAATGCGCAGTGCGTCTCTTCGGGCTATGTCGAGGGACTCGAAAGTATAGTCGCGCTCGCTCTTGGTGGCCATACGTCCCTCCTATACGCAGTTTCCACCCACGTATTTTCTCAAAAGCCGATGGCGATTTGCTGTGGGTCTACGAAGTCGTTAAAGGGATCAATACTGACTTCTTCGTGGATGAGCCCGGCCCAAAAGTCCACCACGTCTTTGCTGGCTGCAGGCACGTCTACGATCTGGATGGTGCCGGTGACGATCATCCGTTGTCCAGGCATCAGGTAATAGAAGGTCTGCCCGTCAATTACACGGCTTTCCAGCTCGTCCAGGTGGCCCAGTCCCCATCGATAAGGGTAGGCATAGCTGGGATTGCCTTCGTAGTCGATGCCTACACGCCAGGCACCGGGCGACTGGTAGGCACCCAGGGTGTTGAAGTTCTGGTCGCTGCGGTAATGAGTGCCAGAGTCAGGCCCGCTAGTCCGTATGGGCACCAAGCCCGTATTTTCAACTGTAAGCGTGAAGGCCAGCGTACTCCCCACAGGAACCACTTTGTCACCTGTCTCAGGATTATAGAAATCTACATCGGCGTTGACGATGTCAGCACGGGGGCGGCCGCCATCCTGGATAGTGAGAGTGTCGGTGACGACAGTGCGGTTGCCGACCCGGTCCACAGCCTCAGCGCGGACAATATAGTCGCCATCGGGAGGCGGGTCGGCACCCAGGTCAACGCCTCCTTCGTAGTCATAGGTGTGGAAGCCGGGTGCGCCGGGCTCCACGTCCCGTTCCTTTTCGGCGACGGGATATTTCGCCTGGGGATTGCCTTGCTGGTCATCGAGGCCAAGCAAATAGACGCTTACGTCGGCCTCTTTGTTCAGGTAGTAATTAATGGTCACCCGGTCGTGTTTACCATCCTGGTTGGGAGTGAAGACGTGCGGGTAGACACTGAAGCCCCTCAATTCTGGGCGCTGGGTGTCGGCATTCTGGATAGTGAGCGGCCCTTCAACCTGGGCACTGGCGCCGTCGTCAGTGACTGCCTCAACGAACCAAGTGTAGCGTCCATCGGGTAGCATGCTGCCCCCAACCACCCCACCAAAGTCTACCCGATAGCTACCGGCCGACCGACGCCGGTTCTGACGGAAGTAATGGCGCTCGCCAGCCTCGTCCACCAAATAGATAGAAAGATCCGCGCTGCGCGAGAGCTTGTAGGCGATACGCGTTACGTCCTCCAGTCCGTCGGCATTGGGGGTGATCACCTCAGGTTGTACCGCCACCTCATAGAGCAGAGGACGTACCGTGCAGGCTGGCACCAGGGCGAGTAATGGCAAGAGTAAGCAGTAAATCATCCAGGAAAGGTGAGAAACACGGGAACGGGGAATAATTTTCAAGGCTATTCTGGCCTTCCTACTCGCTGAAATATGAACTGAGCGATAGCCATCAAGGTGGATTGCTTCGGGAATTTTAGTGGCCACTCCAGGTTCCTTGTTCTAAATCTATTGCTCGACGTGCTAGCGTACCACAGGGGTTCACCTCTGTCAAATCATCTCACAATCTCAATGCTGACCAGGGGGACTTGGGGCGAGCCATCGGTCAGCGGTACCTGCACACCTGACTTATCGCGCAGGCCCACGACCAATGTGTAGCGTCCGGGAGGTGCGATGGGGTTAAGATTCACGTCGAAGTCAGCCCGAACGACCTGACCTGACTGCCAACGGGGGGGCGGATAAAAGTCGAAAGCATCGTTGGGGCGATCCAACGAGGTTCCCCATACCTGGCCCAGATCATCAACCAGGTGAACAAAGGGCGTATAGCCCTGGGCCAGGGGTGCCCTGCCAGTCCAGTACAGGGTGACGTGGACCCAACCGCTAGGCGGATGAAAGAGATCGTCGGTCGCGTGGACCTGGGTTTGGGGCACGCTGTAGCCCATCAGCTTCAGCCCTCCCTCGAAGGCCACGGTCAGCGGTGTGGCGCAATCGGGCAGGCGATCCGACAAGTAGCCGGGTGCATAGGCACGCACGGCGACCAGACCGGGTGGGTAGAGCTCAGTCACTTCAGGATAACGAGCCGCCAGCCAGGCGTTAACCCGGTGACCGGGGTCAGCCAGCTCGGTATGCGACTCAACCAGCCAGACGACAGGATGCGCGCTGCTGATGACACTCAGCGGACCTTCCAGGTCAGTGCCAGCGTCCACTGAGCCAAAGAAGGCGTAGGTCTGGCCTGGACCTCGGAAGTAGTATTGGAGCGGGTAGCGGGTCCAATCGGGATGGATGAGGATCGCGTCTTCGGGACGGGCGTGTATCGCCAGGTAGCCGACAGTCTCGCGCCAGGCCTCTTTGCGAGCGGGGGGACTCCACTGGCCGGGCAAGGGAATCAGGGTGAAGGTAAGAGGGAGCAAATAGCAGAGAGCAAGGAGTAGAGAGTAAGGAGTAAGAAGTAGGGAGTAGCCCACACCCGCCCCACCGCAGGTGCGGGTAGATCCCCTTTGGGGAGGAGAAGGGAGTAGGTGACGGATAATGGGTGACTGATGACGAATTTCAAGTTTCAAGCCAAAGAGGGTGCGCAGGCGAGCAGCAAGATAGACAGCACCAGTTGCGGCGGCGATCAGCAACCAGGGGAGGATGAGGATGAAATATCGCTCGCCGAAGAAGGCAACCCGGTTACGAAAGAGCAGCAAGGTGGCGATGGCGACGGGGACGAGTAACAGTAAGGCGATGAGGAGCCGGGGGCTGCCCGTCCCGGCTGCGTACCCCGTTTGGGGCACTTCGTCCCGCCTACGCGGGGCTTCGCCGCGCGGGCCGAGAGTTGGTGGGGGGAGGGTGGGGCGATGCGGCGTGAGAAGGCCCACCACGGCCAATCCAGCAACGACAGCGGTGATGACCGCACTCAGAAATGGCGGCAGGGAGGCTTTCCAGACGGTGAACGCGCTCAGCAGCCACCAGGCCCGCGCCCAGAAGCCGGTCAACGGATCACCAGGGCCGGCCTCGCTGCTGGCGCGCCAGGCGGCCAGCGCCAGCGGAGCAAATAGCAGGGCGATAACCAGCATCGTCAGAATAAATGGCAGCCAGACGGGGCGCGACCGGCGATGGGTCAGCAGCAGGTAGAGGGCGTGCGCAGGCAGCAAAAAGCCGGTGTAAAGATGTGTGTAGAGGCCAGCCAGGGCACACAGGCCATAGGCAAGCCAATAAGGAATAGCGGCATAACATGTTACGTCCTTATTTCTCTTATGTGAGAGCGTCAAAGCTATGGCTCGTAAGAAGAACCATGTACCCAGGGTAGCCAGAAGCACGGCCAGAGCGTACATACGCACTTCCTGAGAATACCACACCAGGAAAGGATTGAACGCAGCCAAGGCCGCAGCTAGAGATCCAACACGCAGATTAAATAGATCACTGGCCAGGCGATAAACAACCGGGATCAGCAAAGTGCCCAGCAGCACAGAGGGGAGACGCACGGCCACTTCGCCGTCGCCGACAAAGAGCCGCCAGTAGTGTAAGAAAAGGTAATACAGGGGCGGCAGCCGGTCTTCGAGCAGGTTCATACTGACTTCTAGAATACGGGGGACGCTGGAGCGCGCCCAGTGCACGCTCATGGCCTCGTCGAACCATAGGCTGTGGTAGCTAAGATTGTGCAGCCGGACGGCCAGGGCCAGCAGCGTGAGTGCCAGCGGCAGCCAGGTACGACTTAACCTACTCAAGATCATCGGCCTCCAAGTGTAACGGCAATATGGCCCGGTCACCGGAACCATCTCCCAGTGGCAGGCGGGACAGGGCAGGATCGCCCGCGTCGTACAGGCCGACTGCGATCCGGTAGTCACCGGCGGGCAAGTCGGGTGGTAGCGTCAGCGTCACCCGGTCGGGCACGATCTGCCCCGGTCGCCATTCGCGGGTGGGACGTGGCGGCAGGTGATCGGCATTGACCAGAGTCTCCCCCTCGGCGTCCAGCACATGCACAGAGAGGGTGTAGTCGGTCTCCATGTTGGCCGTCGCCTGCCAGATGAGGACCAGTTCCGTGCCGGAAATCTGGCGCATACCCAGCAGCCGCACCTGGTCGCCAAAGTCGGCGCCGGCAGATTGGGTGATAAAGCTGGCCAGATCAAAGCGGGCATCGGCTGGCAAACTATAATGGAAGAGTTCCATGTGCCAGAATTGGCCGTAATCATCCTGAGTACCGACCGTACCCAGATAAAGAGGGAGCACGTCGAAAGGGTCGGTCACTTGATTCTGCCAACGGACCAGCCATGCCCCCTGCTTCCCCCGCAGCAGATGGTCCAACTCGTCGCCCACCGACAGGTCAAGCGCAGCGTTCACGTCCAGAACTTCAATATCGGGCAGGCGCTGCCAGCCACTCCAGCCATAGTAATAGGCCCAGGCGGGGAACATATGGCCGGAACTGAGCAACACCGTCTCGTCCGGGCGGATTCGGTCGCGGACGATCTGGGCCGTGATACGGAAGTCGGCCTTGTTGAACTGGTTGACGGGATAAGGCGCGAACCAGTTACAGAGGGAGTAGGCAGAGGTACATAGAATGTAGATGAGAGCAATGGAAGAGATAAAACGTGAAGCGTAAAACGTGAAACGTGAAACGTAAGAGGTGTCCATTAGGTCCCCTTCGGGGGAACGTGGTGCGTGGTGCGTGGTGCGTGGTGCGTGGTGAGAGATCAGGGATGAGAGGCCGGCGGCGATGAGGAGGATGAAGGCCGGTGAGGCGAGCATGGCGTAACGCGGGTTGAACTTGGGAGTGCGATAGACTGATAGCAGAACCAGGGCTATGGGGACAAGAAGGTACAAAAGCAGGAATACCAGGCCATCTGTGTGGGCAGTACGTACTGCGTATTGCGTACTGCGTATTGCATGGTTGGCTGGCCGGTAGCTACTTCGCAGAAGCATACCCAGACTGACTAAGAAAATCAGCCCATAACCAACTGCCAACCACACACCGACTGCCTCCGCCACCGTTTCGCCCAGGCTGAAAGCGATGAATAGTCTGCCGGCCACTTCCCCTAGCTTGAGCGTCCCAGGCCAATAGCTGGTGTCCAGGCCGTAGCGAGTGAGCAAGAAAGGAAGCCAGGGGAGGTAGAGGAGGAGGATGGAGATTAGGGCTAAGGTTAAGGTTAAGGTTGAGGCTGAGGTTAAGGTTGAGGCTGAGGTTAAGGTTGAGGTTGAGGTTAAGGTTGAGGTTGAGATTGAGGTTGAGGTTGAGACGTGTTGATTTAGCGGGTGGCGGGAGCGGACTTGTTGCCCCCATTTGTAGAGAACGTAAAGGGCATGGGCGGCCAGCAGGAAGAAGGCAAAGTAGTGGGTGT
>JAHELX010000233.1 GCA_024643945.1 Anaerolineales bacterium | reverse complement strand
CCGACGATGTAACCATCGGTAATCAGTTCCTCCATCGAGCGGCCACCGCTGCCGACGGCGTGGTTGATCATCACGTCGTAGCCCTTGTCTTCGAAGTATTTCGAGGCGCGCAGGACGGCTGGTGTGGTCACCCCAAACATCATGCAGCCGATGAGGGGTCTCTCGGCGACTTCCTCGGGTTCCGGCATGGCGGCCATGCCCACGATGGCACCGGCGGCGTTGTTGAGCACCTTACGGGTCACGACATTGAGTCCGACCTCGGCAATGGGGTAGAACATACCGATGTCCTTGGTGCCGACGTAGGGGCGTACATCGCCCGAAGTCATGGTGGAAAGCATGATCTTGGGCACGCCGATGGGCAGGGTCTGCATGACACGGGTGGCCATACTGGTGCCCATCGAACCGGCCATAGCGATGATGCCGTCCAGCTCACCTTGCTCCTGCAACTCGGCCACCAGTTTGATGGCTCCCTCAACGATAATGTCAGATGCTTTGGCCCGCTCCATGGCAAAGATTTCCCTGGTCGTACGCCCAACCTTCGCCACCACCTCGCTCACGCTGATGTCGGCCCACCTCACTTCCTTGCCGACACTTAACTCCAGGATGGTCGGTTCACCGCCGGCAGCGCGCACCCGGTCGGCGATGAATTTGATCTCGTTTCCCTTGGTATCCAGGATACCAGCTACGATTATCTTTGGCTTAGTTGCCATAAGCCACCTCCCTCCTTACACTGCAACTTCCGGCCAAACGACTCAAACACGAGATCTGTTGCTCAGGACTCACCTCCTCTCTGTTTCAGACATTCAAGTTTCCATGAGATCATAGGCGCCCTTGACCCCCACTCTGGCAACGCCCCATAGTTCCAGCGCCGCCTCGAGTTCGGGATGCTCCTCAGCCGCCTCTTCTACGGGGACGCCTTCTATCGCAGCGTCAATGGCCTGGCGCAGGGCTCGCGCGCCGGCCGCTGGCCCCATTGGGTGGCCGTGGACAGCGCCGCCAGCGCCTACCATGAAGTCCTTGTTCATATCCTCATATAGCAACTGCACCATGCCTGGGTGGACACCGCCCCCCGGCATAGGCCATGTCCGCTTGATGGCATAGAAGCTATCAGTGAGCGATTGGGCGATACGCAGGTGTTTGGCCTGTAGCAGGGGGAACTTTCCATATGGGCTAGGATATACGACCATATCGGCGCCGGCCAGGCGAGGCAGCTTGCCCAGAACCAGATGCGAGCTGAGGCCTGACCAGGGAGAGCAATACAGGGCCCCGGAGAAATCGAGGTGAGCCAGGATCGGCACGTTGATGTTGGGATCGTCGGCCAGGATACTTAGGGCCGAGATGCCCACCACCAGGTAGTTGACCATCAGCGCACTGGCGCCAGCCTCAATCGCGCGTTTGGCGTTCTCTACCAGCCTATCGGCCCGGTCAGTGATGTTGACGAAGTACAAAGTCTTTTCGCCTGTCTCCGCGTAGGCTCTCTCGGCCGCGGCCGCGTGCAATTTTACTCGCTGCAGGAAGTGGCTCCAGGGATGGGAGACAACCAACTCGTCGTCCTTTACGGCGTCGGCCCCGCCCAGGGCGGCCTGGTAAAAAGCCTCAGCACTCTCTTCCGGCGTGAGCCCGATAGAGGGCTTGATCATGGCGTGCAACAAGGGACGCTCGGGTACGCCCAGCAACTCACGCAATCCCTCGACACCGAACTTCGGTCCCTTGAAGTAGTCGCAATAAGCCCGGGGGAAGTGCAGGTCCAGTAGTTTGAGCCGGCCGGCTGCTGAGATGTTGCCATGGACAGTGGTCAACATCAGCGGGATTTGGGGGCCGATGTTATGCACCGGGTAGCCGATTTGGATCACCCAGTTGCGCTCGGTGACCCCCTCCGGCACCGCGTATTCATGGTCAGGCACCTCCCAGATGGAAATGACCCGCCCCACGTGACGCGCACGCACTACATCGCTCTCGCCCGGCAAGGTGACCCAGGTGCCGCTGGACTGCTCCTCAGAGAGAGCCAGAGCCAACTTGTGGATATTGACTTTAGCGCCGGTCTGGTACAGGTAGGTGGCGATGATATAATCGTGGTCCTCAATACCTTCAGGAATGGTAAAAGCAGTTGGATCATACATACGTTATTTACTCCTTCGCCATCTCAGATCTTAAACGTGATAGAGACTCCCAATGGTTCGTTCTTACCTCTCACATCCTTGTTCTGTTTTGTGCCAGGAGACTCACCCGGAACTCAGGCCAGGCGCTCAATCCGCAGATGAGCAGCCCGGGTCAGGATGGGTACAACCTGGCTTGCATCCGGACGGGCACAGAGGGCAAGGTCTGCCTCCTGTCCGATCTCGACGATTCGTTTGCCGCTGGCTGACTCTCGAAAGGCAGAGAGTACGTCGTCGTAGCCACAATAGAGCTTTTGCGCCGCCTGTGCTGCATCAGACAGAAGGCAAGCTCCACCACGCAACCTCGCTATACGTACAACGGTGTCTACCAGGAACCCAGCGCACACACTGTCGTCGAGTAGAAAGTCCCCCTTCTGCCCCGCACATACAATACCGAGATGGGTATCATGCTGTTGAGCCAGCGACAGGGCCCGCTCACAGCAGGCCGTCGCATTCAACAGACAACCGACAAGAATGGCCCTGGCGCGAGTTAAGCGTCTTAAGACGGCGGTGCCATTGCTCGTGGTGAGGACAACACCCCGATCATGCAGGTCTGTGTGAATCAATTCCGCTGGTGAG
The DNA here is from genome assembly GCA_024643945.1 of Anaerolineales bacterium. The sequence goes on along the minus strand of JAHELX010000233.1, from coordinate 6,261 downwards.
TTGCCAAAGTCAAAGCCTGGTGGGGCCAGCCCATCACGCTCACCGCCCAGCAGGTATCCATGCTCCCGGGCCAGGCGCTGAGCCTCGCGTAGGCTGCCCGCCGGGAGGATTACACTGGCACCTTGATCAAGGAGGGTCACGATGGTCGAACTCGCCCGCAGCACATCCACCACAATGCACACGCCATCGTCCCAACGCTGTGCCTGACCCGGCACCAGGGCCACGTCCACAAACAAACTGTCACCTCCTTCTTGACTCTGGTTCCGGTCGTAGCGGCATTCTTGCCCCCTGTTGCCGACACGCCCCAAACCTCCACTCTTGTGAGGGCGCCCGCGACCCACAGGGTGCGGACTTTGCATCCACGGCCCCGCCGTCCTACCAATTCCTGCGGTGCTAGGCTGAGACCTCACGCGGGAAGAGGATATAGACATTGAACCAGCCAAGTGCGGCTCCTAACCACCCTGATAGTACAGTCCACAATCCGGCCATCCACGGGTCTAATAGGGCATTGCCCGTTGACACAAAGGAGCCAGTGAAATACAATGCCAGGAGCATGGAGATGCCATTAAAGTATGGTAAAGAGCCGTTTTGAAGAGTCTTCGACCATCTCATAGCGTATACCATGAACCCCACCCCGACGAAGAGGGCTATTGCTGCGGCAAGATCACCTGGCGCCAGCAGACTCGGGAGGACCGGAGCCAGTAACAGCATCAAGAACATACTGGCTGAGGTGAGGAGAGTCCCGGCTGCAAAGCTGGGCAGAATGACCCGGAGGACATCAGGTTTCGCACCAAGGGCAAAATATTCGGCCCAGACGATAAAGGAGCAAAAGAGGGCCAGGTTCCATTTTCCCAACCACAGACCAAAAGGCAAAGATACTACCACCGTAATGGCTACCGCCAGCCAGAGCGGTAGCATATTCTTCGTTGTCGATTCTTTCACTGCTTGCTCTGCCATTGTTTTGCCTCCTCTCCTGGATCTTACTGGCTTGCTGGCCTGAACAATATCACTTCTGGATTGTCAGGTTCTTGAAGGCCTCGGCCTGAGCCTGGATCGCCCTCTCTGTCGGCAGGCGCTCAATGCTGGTAGCGCCGAAGAAGCCTGCTATCCCTGTGGTATGCTCAAAGATGTACCGAGCATCCTGCGGCTCGGCGATGGGCCCACCGTGACAGAGTACAAGGATGTCTGGGTTGACCGCCTTGGCCGCGTCGTGCATGGCCTGCACCCACCTGGCTGCATCCTCCAAGGTAAGCGCCGTCTTGGCTCCGATGGTCCCCTTGGTAGTTAACCCCACATGTGGTACCAGCACATCAGCGCCAACCTCGGCCATCCTGCGGGCATCCTCCTCATTGAAGACATAAGGGCAGGTGAGCATGTCCATCTCGTGGGCGGTGCGGATCATCTCCACTTCTAAGTCGTACCCCATGCCAGTCTCCTCCAGGTTGGCCCGGAAGACGCCGTCGATCAGGCCTACGGTGGGGAAGTTTTGCACACCTGAGAACCCTATGTCCTTGAGTTGCTTGAGGAATACAGGCATGAGGCGGAAAGGATCGGTCCCACATACACCGGCCAGCACTGGGGTGTTACGGGCAACGGGCAACACCTCGGCCGCCATCTCGACCACGATGGCGTTAGCGTCGCCATAGGGCAACAGCCCGGCCAGCGATCCCCGTCCGGCCATTCGGTAGCGACCGGAATTGTAGATGATGATGAGGTCCACGCCGCCCCGTTCGGCAAACTTGGCCGAGATGCCAGTGCCGGCTCCTGCGCCGATGATTGGCTTCCCCTCGGCTACAGTTTTGCGCAGCCGGGCCAATGCTTCATCGCGTGTGAATGCCATTTTTCGACCTCCGTGTTGCGTCTATTAGGGGAGAACTATACTTTTCCACTCTCCCCTGTGGCTTCAACTGTTCCTATGAGCTTGCACTCCTTCACCCAACACATAACGCCTTTTCCTTCTCTCTCACCACCCCCTCCCTAAAAAGTGTGTCCTCTCCCGGCCAAGGACATCCTGTCTTAGTCAAGCTCGGTCACGCCGGCCAGCCGCAATATGTCCAGGGCATTGTCAGCTTCAGTGATGAGCACGTGGAGGATCCCAGTGCGCAGCGCGCCCAGAATACCCTGGGGTTTATCGGCCTCACTGGCTACGACAACAACCTGGGGAATATAACGCATGTCATTCAGGTTCAACCCGACCAGTCGTCTGTGCAGGTCCGAAGGGACCTCTTGCCCTTCTTGATTGAAATAGTCGCCCAGCATATCGCCGACGGCGCCAGCCCTGCGCAAACGGCGCGCCTCTGCCAGCGATAGACAACCCATCCGCACCAAGGTGCAGTCATCACTGGGTGTGCCGATGCCAATGACTGCCACATCAGCTCGCCTGGCCAACTCGTAGGTCTGAGAGATTACCTCCTGGGTGAGTAGCGTGTCACGTACTCGCTGGCTCTCAACATAGGCTGGAGCGTGCAGCAATTTTGCATTTCCACCAGCCTGGGCAGCCAGCTTTTGGCAGATATCGTTAGGATTGATTAACTCGCCGACGTAGGGTGAGCCTCCCATGGCGCTGACAAAGGTGCACTCAATCCGTCGGGGGGGATGAAAGAAGTTGGGGATTTCACCCGTGTTGCGTCCCATGCCAACAGCTACAACCATGCCATCTGACAGGTGACGCTCCAGATAGCTGGCAGCGGCTCGTGCTACCGACTGGCGGCGGCGTGGCTCATCGGGATATGGAGCAGCCACAACCACATCCTCAAGGTTGAAATGCGTTTTGAGTCTCTTCTCCAGCTCCAGCGGAACCAGTGGTAGCATATGCACATTGATCTCGACTATCCCTTGCTCACGCGCTTGCTGGAGCAGCCGCTGCACCTTTTGGCGTGAAAGGCCGAGTTCTTCGGCAACTTCATCCTGAGTTTTCTCTTCCAGGTAATAGAGGGATGCAACACGGCTGAGGAGCTCAAACAGAGCACGCTGGTCAGACTGGTTTCGTGCCACAGTAGTTACTCTCTGATTGTAAAATCACTTCTGTGTGAGCAATTGCTCATATACTAAGCAATTGCTCACATCCATAATACACCAATTTCACCGATTTGTCAATAGTCGTGTTTTGAGATCCGGTCATAAATCCTGGGCTGCAAAGTCCCGAAGGAGTGCAACAATCTGGGGGGGCAAGCCACCATGGTCGGCCACGTAGCGATTGAGGAAGGCCTGAGTGGCGAGCATATGTCGAAAAAGAGCCACGTTTGCGATGTTTTGTCACCCTTCGTGAAACGAAGGGTCTCGTTTTCCCAATAACGAGATGCTTCGCGTGCGCTCAGCATGACATGCAAACGGACTTTGACATGCCCTATGTTGGGGGGTGTGTTCAGGTTTTGACTGCACAAGCTGCGATTTTTAGCAGCAACCGGCGAGAGGGTGTGTCGCACCCAAAAACGAACGCACCCGTGTTGGGCCCAGCACTAAGTAGGGTAAAGTGGGTATAGATTGGAGTTTCAGTGGACGGGTTGGTCGGTCACGCCGCACGATCACTGCTTCGATCAGGCGAGTTTTATATGGGCACCCTACGACACGGATTATCGCATGTAACTATCGCCAACTCAACACCCGCTCATCCACAAAATCATAGGCAAACTGAAGCTGGTTATTCACTTCATCTGAGAACATCGAGTGCTGGTCGGAGCCATCGGGGTTCATCGCCCATATTTCCCAGCGCCCGGTGCGATCGGTGAGGAAGGCGATTTGGGACCCATCAGGTGACCAGGCAGGCGACACGTTGTTCCACGGCTTCTGCTTGTCCGGCTGCGCCGTGACCCAAAGGGGTGTCTTGGTCAGGCGCACGCGTCCGCTGCCGTCGCTGTTCAGGCGGTGAATGTCATACTGGCCATTGTTGTTGTATGCCACGGCAAGGTAACGACCGTCGGGTGAGAAGGCCGGGGTGTGATCCTCGCGCCGGTCGGTAAACGCCCACTGTTGGCTTCGATTTACATCCAACTGGGCCAGGCCGTTGAGCCCGCTGCTGAGAATACGCCAGGAGTTAGCTGGATCCCACTCGGGACCGAAAGCGTAGTCATCCGACGGCATATCTTCGAAGCTGCCATCGGCCACATTTACCACGCGCAAACTCCAGTGCGGATCGGGAGGGAGAAGCCAGCAAAGATAAGGGGTGCCCTTGTCTTTGATCTTAACCTGGACCGTGTCGGAGTCTACGTTCCACGGGATGTCGGGTCTCTTGTCGCCCAGTTCGATCAAGTTCTGGCACACTTCCTTTTCCTCAAGCCGGCCGCCGTGCTGAAAGTTGACCACAATCTGCTGGCCATCAGGCGACCAGGAGGGATGCTTGGCCTGCTTGGTTCCGCCCAGCACAGGCCGTTCGCTGCTGCCATCCACGTCAATCAGCCACAAAGCCCCATCTTCCCCGGTCCAACGCGTGAAGGCTACGGTTCGGCCATCGGGCGAAAGGACAGGATCCAGGCCGTTAGTTAAGCGCCGCAAGCCGGTGCCATCGGGATTGATGACCATAATATCGCCACCACTGGACAATTGAAAGACGAGTTTACCCGGCCGGGACGTGCTGGTCTGCCCGCCAGGCGGCGCTACCTGCTCAGAAGGAGCGACTGCTGCTGCCAGAGCTGGCGCAGGCACCTGGGGCACGTCAGACCAGGAGCCATTGACGGTGAGAAAGTTGAGCGGAATCCAGCCCTGTCCACCGCCCATAACAGGTTTGATCAGCGCCCAACTTCGACCCTGGTTGAGACCCAGCACCGCGACCAGGTCGTTGATGGCGACGGTGCCAATCTGTTCATAGTAGATGCCTGGGCCACGCCGCACGACCAGTTCGTTACTGTCCACCCAGGCGGTGATGACCTGGGATGCGTTGGCCAGCGGGCCATCAACGACCAGGTTTTGCAGGGAGACCCAGCCAGGACTCTTGTAGAAGTCGGTCGGTTTCACCAGCGCCCAATCCCTGGCCTGGTTGACAGCCAGCACGGAGACGGTCTCATCTATGGAAAGAGTGGCAACAGGCTGGTAGGTAGTATCTGGCCCTCGGTAGAGATTTACGTTAGCACGGTTGGCGCGGGCCGTAGCCACAGGGATCAGATCAGGCGCAGCCACCGCAGAGCTGGTTGCGCTCGCCTTCTCTACCTGCGCCGCGTTGATACTGGATTGAGTATTGCCCGTATTCCCCCCCGTTCCAGCCGCATTGGATTCGGCCGACGAAGGGAAGATTGGCGCGACCTGTCCAGAAGGTAGGGTTCTGCCCGGTGCGGGGGAAACCACCTGAGGAGCATCCGCCAGAGAGCCTTCAACTGCCAGGTAGGCCAAAGAAACCCAGCCGAATTGTCCATCGGCTGTTTTAACCAGGGCCCAATCTTGCGTCTTGTTGACAGCCAGCGCGGCTACTTCATCACCACGGGACAAAGTCCCGAGTAGTTCGTAGCCAGCACCAGGTCCCTGCCGGATGTTCAAGCCATCGTTGTCAACCTGCGCCATGGCTACTGAGGTCAGAGCGGCAATTGAAAGCGGTTGACTACCTTCTATGCCGGCCGCCGAGCCACCTGGGCTGGAAACGGACGGCGGCGAGGAGGCAGGAGCCATTTGGGTCGCTGCCATGGGGTTGGCGGGCAGCACCGGCGCCCCCGACAGCGAACCGGTTATCCGCACCGTGTCGGCCGGCAACCAGCCCTGCGTGGCGGAGATTGTCACGATGTACAGCCAATCCCCGGAGGCGCTCTTGCCCAACACTGCCGCCAGTTCGCCCCGTTCTATCGCCCCCGCTGAAGGGTAAGAGGCGGCCGGCCCCTGGCGGACGGTCACGCCATCGGCTGTGACCAGGGCGACTGCCGCCGGCTCTAATCCGCCCAGGAAGTCTGCCGCAGCGGGAGTAGATGACTCCGACTGGGCCGGTTTTTCAGCCAGGGGGTCGGGCGGCAAGATGGGCGCCTCCCCCAGCGAAAAGGTTATCTGCAGGGTATCGCTGGGCAGCCAGCCTTGTAGGGCAGAACGTGTCAACACATATAGCCAATCGCCGGGAGCGTTCTTGCCCAGCACCGCAGCCAGTTCGCCCTGTTTCGCCACGCCCACTGATGCATCAGAGTCGGCCGGCCCCTGGCGAACCGTCACACCATCACTTTTGACAGTTGCTGCCGCCACAGGCGGGAAGCCCCCACTGAGCTTGGTTACCTGCTGCACCAATTCCCCGACATTGCCGGTAAAGCTCAGCCCTTCCACCCCGGAGGGGGTGGCATTGGCTGCGCTCGCCTC
>JAHELX010000232.1 GCA_024643945.1 Anaerolineales bacterium | reverse complement strand
CCGCCGAGCCCACCCAGCGTGCCATAGGCTTCAACCCCAATTCTCTGGCCCGGTCGGCGCTCATCAGGAGCAGTGCGGCCGCCCCGTCGTTAATGCCACTCGAGTTGCCGGCCGTCACGGTACCCCCCTTGCGGAAGGCAGGTCTCAACCGGGCCAGCAGCTCCAGGCTGGTGTCGAGCTTGTATTCGCCGTCCGTGATTTTGTAGCGGGGGTGCTCGTCGGTATCCGCAATTTTGGGTGGGCCTTTCCGCTGCGGAACTTCGATGGGGGCGATTTCATCCTTGAACCTGCCGGCGTTGATGGCTTCCACTGCCCGCCGGTGGCTTTCCAGGGCAAAAACGTCTTGCTCCTCGCGCGTGATCTCCATCTCCTCGGCAATGTTCTCGGCGGTTTCGCCCAGACTGATGATGGGATACATGGCGTCCATCTTGGGATTGTTGTAGCGCCAGCCCACAGTGGTATCCCAGATTTGGGGCTGGCCCACCGGTTGCGGGCGCTCCGGCTTGGGCATCGACCATGGAGCCCGGCTCATACTCTCAACGCCAGCGCCGATGAAGATGTCACCCTCGCCGACGATGATGGATTTGGCGGCCAGATTCACCGCTTCCAGGCCCGACGAGCAGTTGCGGTTGACAGTGATTCCACTTACCTCAACCGGAAAGCCAGCCAGCAGAGCCGACATGCGTGCCACGTCACGGTTGTCCTCGCCGGCCTGGTTGCCACAGCCAGCATACACGTCTTCAATCAGCGCTGAATCAATGCCAACGCGCGCTATCAGCGCTTTGAAAACCTCGGCCAGCAGATCGTCAGTCCGCACGCTCGACAACGCGCCGCTGTGCTTGCCGACGGGTGATCTGACAGCATCAATGATGACCACTTCTCGCATAGGATTGAAAGCCTCCAGCCTTATAACTTATTCGGTGTATCGCGCGGGGGATTATCCACAGTCAATGCCCTTTCGCCAGGAACCGAAAGGATGGTCAGCTTCGGGTGCCGCTTTTGGTCTCGCTCCAGGTCGGCCAGGAACTCTGCGAAACGACTCGCCGCTTCACGCAGGCGAGGATGGTGATTATCGAGGAATCGCTCAGGGTCGGGATCCTCCCTGAACGTTTCGACCAGTTGGATTGCCTTTTCGTCGGTGCCAGCGTCTAAGTAGCTGGAGGAAAGACGCAGCGATAGCTCTTCGGGCGGGCTGCCGAAGGCTGTGGCAGGCAGCGTGGCCAACTCGTAGTTCTCCAGCAGATACATTGCCAGGTCGTCGGAAGTACGCACGCCACGTACCGCTAATAGTTCCTGCCATCGGTTGAAGTTGGGAAAGACGTAAAATGCCCCACTGGGTTCCACGCAGGGGATGCCAGCCTCGACTAGTTTTTCGTAGAGATAGTGGGTGCGTATACCATGCATACGGGTGCACAGATTGACGAATTCGTCCACATTTGGGTCATTGCCATAGGCAACCAGGGCTGCATATTGCACTGGCGCGGTCACGCAAGACCAGATGCTACCGGCAATGCTCTGCAGCGCTCGGCGCAGCGCCTCGCCGGTCCGTCCAGCGGGTAGAATGGCCAGACCAAATCGCCAGCCGCCCAGGGATAGATGCTTGCTCAATCCACCCAGCACCACCGTCCCTTCAGGATAGTAACGGGCGACTGATACGTGGGGGACCCGGCCGTGGGTAATCAAGGCGTAAATCTCGTCGCTCAAAATCATAAGTTGTTCTTCATGGGCGAAGTCGGCCAGTGCCTGTACTTTGTTGGGCGGCAGCATGGTGCCGGTGGGGTTATGCGGGCTGTTGAAGATAAGGAGTTCGGGATTGCCCCATTCTTCCTTGTCTTCCTCCATCTTTTGGCGGAGGGTGTCAACTTCCAGATTATAGTTCTGCTCGGGCCGGGTGGGCACCCAGAGGACCGGCTTGCCAAGCAGATGCGCCTGAGGGGCATAGCTGACCCATGATGGCTGCGGCAGGATCACCTCTTCGCCCAGGGCCAGCAACAGCGCGTACAGCAATGACTTGCTGCCGGGGCCGATCACCACCTGGTCGGGGGAGACAGCCATCTCGAATTTGCGCTGGTAAAACTGGGCGATGGCCTCGCGCAGTTCCCGAATGCCCAGAGCGGGCAGATAGCTGCGCCGGTGCACGTTGGCTTGGAGTGCCTTGGCAACTTTGGGATGGACCGGGAATCGAGACTCGCCAAACCCCAGCTGATAAACATCTCGACCCGCATCCCACATCTCACGCACCCGCTCGTTCAGCGAGAGCGTGGCCGACACTCTCAACCCCCGTAAACCGGCTCGCGAAAAACGAAAAGGCCTGAATCGATCACTCATCGTTATGCCTCACAGTTTAGAGATTCTGCCACTCTCTCTCCTTCAGTTTGAAAAAACAGGTCCTATAACAGGTTGACTGCGATAGACCTGTTCCAGTTCTTCTTCGAAGAAAAATTGATCTCTCCCAAATGCAGGCCTGAGATCATCGAGCCACGTTGCCTCCTCGTTGTGCATGGCGAAGAAGGGCCGACCTACCCAATCGGGGTTGCGTCCTTGCAGCACGTTCAGCGCGATGACCTTCTTGCCTTTGATCTCGTTTACCCCAAGAATCTGGATCTTTCCAGGATCACATGACATGCTCGGTCCGCGGACAGTCCGTGCTAACCCAGTCACCTTTCGATAAGCTCGCCTGAAAATTTGCCAGGCCCGCACCAAGGGCACGCTAAAGTAGTGCTGGGCACCAGTATCCCGCGCTACAAACATGTAGTATGGGATACATCCCTGATTCACTTGCACTTTCCACATCTCTGACCACACATCGGGATCATCGTTGATGTGGCGCAACAGCGGAGACTGGGTTCTAATCTGTGCGCCCGTCTCCCGAATTCGTCGGATAGCCTCTTTCACCGCGGCGGTGCTCAGCTCCCGGGGATGGTTGAAATGAGCCATGATGGCCAGGTGCTTGCCGGCTTTAGCTACTTTGCCAAAGAGAGCCAACAAATCGTCCGCATCACGATCCGTAAGGAACCTGTATGGCCAATACGCCAAAGTCTTTGAGCCGATCCTGACATTTCTGAGATGTGGAATGTTGGCTTCAAGCAGTGGCTCGATGTAAGAGGCCAGATTCCTCGTTCGCATAACGAGAGGGTCACCGCCCGTGAAGAGGGCGTCTGTAACTTCGGGATGCGCACGCACGTACTTAATCAAGACCTGGGGCTCCTTCATAGCAAATTTCAGATCATCTATGCCCACGAACTGAGGCCAGCGGAAACAGAAGGTACAATAGGCGTGGCACGTTTGTCCCTGGCTCGGGAAAAAGAGCACCGTCTCTTTGTATTTGTGCTGTATGCCGCGCAGGGGTCTGCCCTCCAGCGTAGGTACGTTTTGAAACTGCCCGGCAGGATGGGGATTCAGTTGCCACCGGATCATGTTAGCTGTTTCCGCGATCTGATGTTGGTCAGCGCCATCGCTAATCACTGCCGCCATCTCCTCAAAATGATTGGGCTGCAACATCTCCATCTGCGGAAAATTGAGAATAAACATGGGATCGTTGGGAACGGCATCCCAGTCAATCAGTTGATCCACAACATAGTTGTTAGTTCTGAAGGAGAGGACATGACCAACAACCTCTATCGCAAATTTCTGATCCTCTGAGAGCTTCTGAATCTGAGGAATCTGCCTGAAGTTTCGAAGTGCGTAGGGCCGATATTTCGGTTTTGGTTCAATGAACACGTTCGATTACCTCCAAACTAGACCACAATCACTACTATATATTATACATCAACCTTATCGCTCGGCAACATAGCACTAGTGGGTTATGACAACTGTTAGAAAAGCATTGCCATTAAGCCCAGAATGCTCTTTTCAAATTTTTAGGGTCAGCGAACTCCTCTACTGGCCCCTCGAACTTGTTACGTCCTAATTCCAGCACGTAGACGTAGTCGGCGATTTTCAAGGCCTGGCGGATTTCCTGGTCTACCAGGATGATGGTCATACCCTCTTTATCGCGCAAATCCACCAACATCTGGTACACTTCTTCCGATAGCATTTTGGCCAGGCCGGCGGTGGGCTCATCTACCAGAATGAGCTGGGGATCGGTCATTAAAGTGCGGCCCAGTTCGACCATCCGTTGCATCCCGCCTGAAAGTTCACCTGCCTGCGAATGTCGCCGGTCTTTCAGTGCCGGGAAACGCTGATAATTCTCTTCCAACTTGCGCCGAATGCGCGCTCTGTCATTGCGGAAGGTCCACGCGCCCAGTTCCAGATTCTCTTCTACCGCCATCCAGCGAAAGATCCCCGGCTGCTGGGGAATGTAGGAAATCCCCATTTCAATCAGTTTATGGGTAGGGACGCCGACGACATTCTTGCCATCCATTAGAATCTGGCCCGCGTTAGGCTTGAGAAATCCATAAATAGCCTTGAGCATAGTCGATTTGCCTACGCCGTTAGCGCCGAGGACCGTAGTGATCTTCCCCTTCTCAGCCTTGATCGACACCCCCTGAAGGATATTCAGGTCCCGATAATAGCCGACGTAAAGATTATTGACCTCCAGCATCTTCTCTTTTGCCCTTCCCCAGATAAGTCTCGACCATTGCCGGACCGGCTTCCTCTTCCTCCTCTCCCAGGTAGGCTTGAATGACGACCGGGTCGTGGCGCACCTCCTCGGGATCACCGTCGGCGATGAGTTCACCGAAATTGAGCACCAACAATCGCTGGCTAAGGGTGAAGATCGTGTCCATGTCGTGGCTGATGATGATGAAAGCCTTGCCCTGGGCATTGACGGTAGTGATGTATTCGTAAATCTTTTCCATCAACTTGGGATGAACTCCGGCAAAGGGCTCATCCAAAATGATGATGTCCGGATCCAGCGTCAGCAGCCGCCCCAGTTCTAGCAGCTTCTGCTGGCCGCCAGATAAGCTGCGGCCATAATCACGGGCCAGGTGCTCAAAAGTGAGAAACTCAAGCACCTCCCAGGCCCTCTTTTCCAGCTCTTTGCGGCTGGCAGTGGGGTGCAAAGCCATGGCCGGCACCAGTAAGTTCTCCAGTACAGTCATACGGCGGAAGGCGCGCGTCACCTGAAAGGTGCGCCCCAAACCGGCTCGCGCTACGTAGTATGGAGGCAACGTATCGATCCGATGACCGTTAAGATACACCGTGCCGCTGGATGGCCTGAGCATGCCGTCGATAATATTGGTCAGCGTGGTTTTGCCAGCACCATTGGGCCCGATCAATCCAATCAACTCGGGCCCGCGTACCTTAAACGTTACGTCATTCAGAGCCTGAAGCCCGCCAAAGTTCTTTTTGATATGGTTGACGTCGAGTTCAATCATCCCTGTCCCTCTAATGCCTCTCCTACGGCCGTTTCCTCGATAGGTGCCAGTCGCTTCGACATGGTCTCCTCGGCAACACCAGTGTGGGTTAAACGCTCGATAATTGGATAAATCAAACCGTTGTTCCAGAAGCGCAAGGTCAGCATTAGCAGCAAGCCGAAGAAGACCAGCCGCCATGTGGTCATATCCACCATAATGGGGCCAATGGTGAAGCTGGTACGCAAGAATTCCAGGGCAAATTCGATGATGATCGCGCCAATAGCCGCGCCAACCAGACTTTCGAGCCCGCCAATGACAGCCATGGAGATCACCAAACTCATTTGCAGGATCAAGAGAATGTTCGGCGTGACGACAGTGATGTAATGAGCCTCGACAGCACCGGCCCCTGCTGCAATCATACTGGTTACCACAAAGACTAGCACTTTATAACGAACCACGTGAACTCCCAGGGCGGCGGCCGCCTCCTCGTCCTCACGGATGGAGCGGATGAAGAGGCCAAAGCGTGAGATCGAAAGCCAATACATCAATCCCATAGAGATTAGAAAAAATGCCAGCATCACATAGTAAGGCGAAATTTTGTTGGCGGCGTTGAAGTAAAAACCGAACAGATGGACTCCTTGGGGGAAGAGGGGTGCCAGTTCCAGGCCGTTCGGCCCGTTGGTAATATCTATCTCGGCGTTAAGGGTAGTCCGCACAATCTCCGAGAAGCCGATGGTAAACAGGGCCAGGTAAGTACGCCGCAGGCGCAAAACGAGCACGCCGATCAAGAAGCCAAAAATGCCCCCCATGATGATGCCCAGGACAATTCCGGGCAGGGCCGGCAGGCGGTAGATCAGCGTGCCTACTGGCATGTTCGCTTTGCCTAACTCCAGGCAACTGTCGCCGATGGGGTTGACGAAGACCAGCACCGTGTTACCCAGCGCTATCTCCGGGCAGGTCCCGGTGGGGGCCGTGGTCAGGCGCACGTATTGACCAAAGAGCCCGGCACTGTATGCGCCAACAGCCATAAAGGCCATATGGGCAAAGGAGAATTGGCCTGCGTAGCCTGCCAGCAACGACCAACTGGAAGCCAGGATGGCGTAGAAGAAAGCTACAATGGCGATGTGCATGATATAGGGATATGGTTCCAGCGCCGCCGGGGCAATGATCAATAGCAGCACACCTCCGGCAGCCAGGCCCCACAGCCACTTGGCCCGCTTCATAGCTCCCTCCCAAAAAGCCCGGTTGGCTTGAGCAAAAGGACCAGGGTCAGGATGATCATACCATAGGCCGGGATGTAAGACGCTGCCCGTTGCGGGTCAGGCACACAGCCCGCCCCGAAGGCCTCCACGATGCCCACGATCAGCCCCCCGATGAACGCGCCGGGCAGAGAGCCCATCCCGCCCAGTACAATAATGACGAATGAACGTGCCGATGCAGGGATGCCCACCCAAGGCACCCACGAAAAGACCTGTACCAGTGAAGCGCCCGACAAGCCGGCTAACATCGTCCCTAAGCCAAAAGCCAGGGTGTTCATCGTATTGGGATTGATGCCGGCTACGGCTGCTGCCTGCCGGTCCTGGCTGACTGCCCGCAACGCTTTGCCGGCCCAGGTGCGATACAGGAACCACATCAATAATCCCAGCAAGATCAAAGCGATAATGGCTGCCGTGAATCGAGCGGAAGAAATGGAAATTGTATCGAACAGCTTGAGTGCGCTGGCGGTCACTTTCAACAAGCTTGGGTTTTCGGCCGAGGGCAGGTTGATCGTCGGGTACTCGAAAAAGCGTGGAACCTTCTTAGGATCGGCACCGACTAGTGCCAGGGTGAGGTATTGCAAGAAGAAGGCCAGGCCAAAGGTGACCAGGATGGCGTATTCGCCCGGACGCTCCACCTGCCCGGTGTTCATCGCCCGCAAGAAGATGCGCTCGAAGATGACGCCGATCATGAACGTCAACAAGGCTGCGCCCAGCACGCCCACCAGCGGATGCACATCAGGGAACCAGACGGTGGTGATATAGTAGACGCCCATGCCACCGATCATGTAAAATTCACCGTGAGCGAAGCTCACTACTCCCAGGATCGAAAAGATGAGCGTCAGCCCCAGGGCCATCAGGCCGTATATGGTGCCGATGATCAGCCCGTTGACTAGCTGGGTGGCAACGAATCCGCCATTGGTGACACAAAGGTTGTCAGGATCGGCGGCGGCGAACGCGCTGATGAAAATGATGCCTATCACCAGCCCCGGGATTGCCACCCATTTCCAATTGAGCTCGGGGGTGAAATACCAGAGAGGGATTAAAGAAAATGGCCCGCCAGCGGCGCCAGTCGCTGCCCCGGCCAGGCCGGCCCGCGAAATATCCAGGTCTTTTCGCCCATAGATACGCGGGGTAAAGACCGCCCCAACCGCTCCCCAACCAACGATCCATAAAAGCACAAGATATAAGTATAAAGCATGTTCCATAACGTAGCCTCAATACGAAAGCACGGACAAGACATAAGAGTTGAGGCAGCCCCCACTATCTGAGGGCTGCCTCGTATTAAGCCTGCTTAACGGCCGGCTATGACCGCGTCAGCCGTCTTGTAGCTATCAGGGAAGACAACGGGCACATCCGCCGAATCCTGGCCTGCTTCTTGATACTGAACCAGGGTGATAGCTGGATCAGGGAACTGGTGCCACCATTTGGCTTCCACACCATCAGGAATGGGATTGTGGGTGCCATAGGTGAAGGTAATGGTGCCCAACGCCCCGTTGTAGGAGATGTTCTCCAGGGCGCTGATAACGGCATCGCCATCGGTAGAGCCAGCCTCGTTGACGGCCTGGGCCATCAACTTCAAAGCATCGTAGGCCTCCATTGCATAAGACTCGGTCTCTGCCTTGCCGGTCTTAGCCGTATATTTCTCGATGAAGGCGGTGGTCTCGGGCGTATACAGGGCCCGGGGCAGGCCAACACGAGTGTAGACGCACAGATTGCCATCAGGCACGTTAGCCCAGAAGGCTTCGCTGTCACCAGCTACCTGGTTGCAGATCATAGGCAGATTCTGTGGGCCGATGCCGGCTTCGGCTGCCTGCTGCTCAAAGTTATAAGAGGTCTCACCGGTCACCGACACAAAGATGAGTTCCGGGTTCTCGGCCTTGATGCGCTCGCTGATTCCCGAGAAATCCTGGGTGCCGATGTCGGCCGAGAAGGTTACGGCTTCAATGCCCTTCTTGGCCGCTAGCTGGGTGACTTGATCAGCCTGATCGATCCCATAACTTGTGTTCTCTGTCATGATCACGACCCGCTTGACACCCAGCATCTCCATGAAGTTGGCATAAGTATCTGCCGTCAACGATGACAGTGGCGCAATACGGAAGACCTGAGGATACTGGGACTCCGTGATGCTATCACTCCACGTCTCAGCAAAGACGACAGGCACGTTGTTGGCGTGGGCAACTTCCATTTCGGCTCGAGCCACGGCACTATGATACTCACCGACCACGCCCACGACGCCTTCCTGGTTGATCAGGCGTTCCATGGCCGCGGTGCCGCGCTCGGGCAGACCTTCGGTGTCCACCAGGACCAACTCCACCGGCTTGCCGAGCACGCCGCCAGCGGCATTGATCTCGTCCAAGGCGATCTCAAAGGCAGCCTTCATGGCTGTGCCGCCCGTCACCGAACCGGGGGCGGACAACGGGGCCACGGCTCCGATCTTGACGGTATCGCCGGTTGCTCCCAC
>JAHELX010000231.1 GCA_024643945.1 Anaerolineales bacterium | reverse complement strand
AGTAAGGCATCACCAAATACATCACGCATGGGTTTTGCAGGCCTGAGACCTGCCTTCTCGCCTAGCTGCATAGGATTTCCTCCCGCGCTGTCGCCGCCTGTTCTGATGTGAGCGCACGACCGTGGAATGTGTAGTCTGCTTCCACAAACGACACACCCTTGCCCTTGACGGTGTGGGCGATGATCACCGAAGGCTGGCCCTTCACTTCCTGCATAGCCTTCAGTGTCTCGACGATCGCCTGGACGTCATGTCCATCCACCTCTTCGACGTGCCAGCCAAAAGCGCGCCATTTCTGGACGAACGGTTCCAGCGCCATCTCCCGGCTGATCGGGCCGGTCTCCTGGTACTTGTTGTAGTCCACAATAGCGACGAGATTATCCGCCTTGAAGTGCGCAGCCGCAATCGCCGCTTCCCATATCTGGCCTTCTTCGCACTCGCCATCGCCCAGCAGCACATACACACGGTAATTCAGCCCGTTCAAGCGACCGCCGAGGACGTGGCCCAGCCCCACCGATATCCCTTTGCCTAGCGAGCCAGAGGTCGTCTCGATACCAGGCATCCTATTCTCGATGGGGTGGCCCTCCAGTGGGCTGTCTACCTGACGCAGAGTCCACAGTTGCTCGCGCTCGAAGTATCCGGCATGCGCCAGTACCGCATACAGCAACGGCGCTGCATGCCCTTTGCTCAGAATAAAGCGGTCCCGTTCCGGCCAGTGCGGCTCGTCGCTCCGATAACGCAGAATGCCGCCAAAATACAGGGCGGTCAAGATCTCAACCGAGGAGAAAGAGCTCGAAGGATGTCCTGAGCTGGCGTGCGTTGTCATGTCCAGGACCTCAAGCCGTAGACTTCGAGCTTTCTCCTTCAGGGCTTGCAAGTCTACTGTTTGAATCAGGGTATTAGCCAAGGAGGTCTCCTTTATCATGCATTGTACTGGGTTAGAAACCGGTCTACCTGATCGGCGGTGGGCAGGGCGGGGATGACGCCCTGAGTGAGCGCGGTCAGAGCCCCGACGGCGTTGGCATAGCGTAAAACCTCGCGCATCCGTGGTACTGAAAGATGATCACGCCACCCGGTATCAACGACAAGCTGGCACAGCAGGCCGGCGATGAATGCATCGCCACAGCCCGTAGCATCCACTGTCTCTACCTCAAAAGCAGAGACGTGCTCACCGCCTTCCGCAACCCGGAAGAAGCTACCCTCAGGGCCCAGTGTCACTACACAGAGATCGGGCCCCAGTTCCAACAGCGCCTTGCTGGCAGTGGCCGGATCTGAGCTGCCAGTGAGCAGCTCCACTTCGATCTCATTGACCTTAAGCAAATTCACGTGGGGGATGGTGGCCATCACTCTATGCTGCGCCTCTTCACGGCTCCATAAGCCTGGCCGGTAATTGACGTCGAAGGAGATCAGCGCACCGGCTTCATGGGCGATCTTCACCGCCTCCAGCGTAGCACTCCGGCTGGGCTCCTGAATCAGGCTGAGGGAGCCGAAATGAAAGGCACGTGCCTTCTGCAACAACTCGCGATCCAGTTCGTCTGCCCGCAGGCGCATGTCGGCCCCCGGATTGCGATAAAAGAGGATTTCGTACGAGTTCACGTCCGGCATGGCGATGAAGGCCATGGGGGTGCGGGCTTCCTGGTCAAATCGCATCCCGCGCACCTCCACCCCCTCTTGCTGCAAGATGCTGACCAGATGGTGACCAAAGGCATCATCGCCCACCTTGCCGATGAACGCACCCTGCGCTCCCAGACGCACCGCAGCCACAGCCACGTTGGCCGGCGCGCCGCCGGGCTTGGGTCGAAATGCGGAAACCTCGACCAGACTCCGGCCCACTTCTGCCGGAAACATATCAATCAGCAATTCGCCCAGGCATATGATGTCCATAGGTTTATTCCCTTCTGATGCCGATGATAGGCTTTCCAGATGAGGTAAGCCTCAAATGAGTCGGGAAGGAAGTGGGGAATCAGGACTCAGGCCTCGTGTGATCATAGACTTCCCAGCCAAGGTAACTCGCGAATGCTTCCACCAGGATGTCCGCCGAATGAGAGGCATTCATCGCGGCATGATGTTCAAATTCGTTCTTGCAAAGTACTTGTCCAATAATATAATACCCGTGCGTTGGGTATAACTTTGCATTTCAATCGGCAAATCAGATGTAAACTGATTGCAAAAGTACCAAGTTATTTCTGGACAAGTGCAAAGGTTTATGCACCTAACATGCGCCGCATCAACTGCGAGATCTTGATCGCGTCGGAGGTCTGGAAGCACTCGCGCAATTCATCCCTGGGTACCCGATCCAACAGTTCAAAGCCGAACTTGAGGTTGCGGATGCTTTCATCCACCGCCTTCTCCGGCGCTTCGCGGTAGGGGAACAGATCCAGACCGTACCACCCATCATAGCCCCACTCGTCGAGCCAGAAGAGGGCTTCGAGCGTCTCCCACAGGTTGACGGTGCCCACGATCACGTCATCGTCGAACAGCTTCCAATTGTCATTCCAGTGAGTGTGGAACAGCTTGCCGTAGCGATAGGAGAGTGCGATTGACTCGGCCAGATTCTCTTTCATAATCAACGCGTGGCCCATGTCGATGTTGATGCCCAGGTTGGGCCGGTTGATTTCGTTGATGACCGTCATGCAATGGCCAATCGTTGGCAGCATAATGTGTGTGCGGGGCTCGAAGGCTTTATATTCCACCACGATTTTTTGCTCGGGGTTGTAATCCGCCCATTCCGCCAGCCCTGCCACCAGGTCATCCAGGCGCTGACGGTGATCGGCCTGGAAAGGATAGTCGTAACCATCCTGGGCCGGCCAGTAGACCATAATCTCCGCTTCCATATAGCGGGCGATATCCGTCGTGCGTTTCACCAGGTCCAGGGCCTCCTGGCGCAGCTTCCTGTCCGGGTTGCTGAACTGCCCGTACTTCCAGCGCGGATCCACCCACAAATGTGGGCAGAATTGGACGATTTTCAACCCGAGATCATCGGCCAATGCCTTCAAGGGTTTATAGGTCGCATCCGTTACCTCTGTCGGGTAATGCATCTCCAGACCACCCACGCCCTCAATGGTCGCCGCCAGTTTGAATCGCTCTTCCATGGTTTTGTCTGGGCGATAGCCCTCTTTCACAAAGCGGTCGCTGGTTGCGCCCAGGTACCAGACTCCGACCGAGACCTTCAGGTCTTGCATGGTTGCCTCCTTAATTGAGTTCTGGCGTTTTATGGGGAGAGTTGGAAGACTGGAAGGTTGGAAGGTTGGAAGGTTGGAAGGCTGGAAGGCTGGAAAGTTGGAAGAGAAGGCATGTCTTCTACCCCTCCAACCTTCCAGTCTTCCAACCTTCCAATCTTCTAACTTGTCGCCCCGAATAAATGAGCCAATACACTGACACCGCGCAAGGGCGAAATATGCTACCCCTGCAGTTCGTTATACAAGACGTAACGATCGGCCCGATAATATATACGTAAAAACTCGACGGGTACATCCTCCTGCGAATAGGAGACCCGCTCGATGAACAGCAAGGCCGACTTGGGCCGTATCGCCAGTAAGTCGGCCAGATCACGCGGCGCCAGGATTGCCCGAATCGTCTGCCTGGCATGCGTCCAGCGGATGCCATAGTCTTGGCCCAGCGTCTCCCGCAAGGAGTTCGACACATAGTCGTGTTGCAGTACGCCCGGGCAGTAGCGATGAACCAGGTACGATTCCTCGACGCCCATCGGTTCACCATCCGCCAGGCGCAGACGTTCCAGGCGTGCTAACGCCTCTCCCGGCTCAATCTGCAACTTCTCGGCGATATCTCGGGGCGCCGGAACGAGGCCGGAAAACAGCACCTTTGAACTGGGCTCACACCCTCGCATACGCATGTCCTCGGTGAAGTTGACGATACGCACCAGGCCGTGCTCAACGGTGGGATGTGCCACAAAGGTGCCCCGACCCTGCTGTCGATAGATCAAGCCCTCATTGGCCAGTATGTCGAGAACTTGACGCACCGTGGTCCGGCTGACCTGATAGCGCTCGATCAACTCGGACTCGGGTGGGATCATGTCTCCCGGTTGCCACTCACGACCCGTTATGTTGCTCCGCAGTATCTGGTACAACTGATGGTAGAGCGGTAATTTGCTAGCGCGGTTAATTTGCCTCATAGCATCCTCATAATGCCCCACATGCGGATGATAATGCTATTCTTCGGCGGGGACTTCCACGCAGTCAGCCTTAACCTTAACCTTAACCTTAACCTTAACCTTAACCTTAACCTTAACCTTAACCTCATCCTTAGCAGGATGACAATGCTATTCTTCGGGGGGGACTTCCACCCAGCGCCTTTCCACGCTGGACTGCACCGCAGCGTCGAGTACTTGCTGGCAGCGCAGCCCATCGTAGAAATCGGGATGCACCTCTTCACCCTCGTCAATCGCCAAGAGAAGATCGTGGACCTCATGAATAAAGGTGTGCTCCCAGCCGATGATATGCCCCGGTGGCCACCAGGCGCTGATGAAGGGATGGCTCGACTCGGTGACGACGATGTTGCGGAAGCCCTGCGTTTTATCCTCATCCGCCCTGGAGTAGAACTCCAACTCATTCAGGCGCTCCAGGTTGAACATCAGGCTCCCCTCGCTGCCGAAGATCTCCAGGCGCAGATAATTCTTACGCCCCGTAGCAAACCGGGTCGCCATGAAGGAGCCCAGGGCACCATCGCGGAAGCGCGCCAGAAAGTACATGGCGTCATCCGCCGTGACCGCACCCATACCGGAGCCGTCCGCCAGCGGACGCTCCTTGACGAAGATCTCCCGGGCAGCACTTACCGCCTCAATCTCGCCCACCAGATAGCGAGCCAGGTCAACGGTGTGGGCATTCATATCCCCGTGCGCGCCCGAACCGCCCTCTTTCACGTCATGACGCCAGACAATGGAGAAATTGGGATCAACCAGCCAGTCCTGATAGTAAACCGCGTTGAAGTGCCGGATGCGTCCGATTTTGCCCTCGTCAATGAGCTGCCTGGCCAGCATAATCGCCGGCGCCCGGCGGTAGTTAAAGGCCACCATATGGCGGACGCCAGCTTCACGCGCCGCATCCAACATTTGGCGTGCTTCGCCCGCGTCCATGGCAATAGGCTTCTCGCAGAATACGTGTTTGCCTGCTCTGGCAGCAGCCACGGCAATCGGCATATGGGTTACGTTGGAAGTGCAAATGTCCACCAGGTCAATGTCGTCGCGCGCCACCAGGCGTTCCCAGGACGTCTCCGTGGTTTGCCAGTCAAATTGCGCGGCAAATGCCTTCAAATCAGACTCGTTTCGCCCACAGGCCGCACGTAAGACCGGGCGTGCCGGCATATCAAAGAAGTAGCGCACATCAATGTAGGCATTGCTGTGCGCTCGCCCCATAAACTTCGTGCCGACGATTCCGACGTTGACCTCGGCGCTCACGGTGCACCTCCTTGTAGCCCGTCCCTTTTAATAGCTGCCAACATTATAACATCATGATATTTAGGTGTCAATAGGGAATTCGCCATCATTGGCAAATTGAAAAGAAGGGGTGATTGTTATATAATAAACAAAGTAAGAGGAGCCTTGGCCGGAACACAGCGCCACCCACTGGAAAAATGGCGGGAGCAAGTCGCCCATCGTCTAGTTGCGGCGGACGAAAATGGACACGATAGAGCCTCTATTGTTTCTGGCAGCGCTTATGCTCTTTTTTGTCGTCTCCCTGACTGCGCTGTCGGCGTTCTCAAGGATGCTGGCGCAGAGGGCAAAGACAGAAGAGGTGCGCCGGTCGTGGGAAGGCGGGTGTTTGGTATTGTTGGCCTGTCTGTTGATGCTATTGATTCTGATCTGGCGTACGTCGTGAACTGGCTCCCAAGCGTCTAAACCCCCTTCACTCGTCAACTCATACAACTATCTCGTGAGTACCCATTAGCTAATTTGGCGCGGACGGTGTACCGCCAGGAGGACCGTGCCGGCACCATCTACTTTCTCGATGAAAGCCTAACCCCTCTACCAGTTTCCACCTCTTTGGCTGCCACGCGCCCGCCGTAAGCCGATCTCGGCACAGCGGGGCAGGCTGCAAGTCCGGCACGGCTCAATTAGCTGGCAAATTCTGAGCGGGTCAAAAGTTAGCCGATTGTGGGGGTAGTGACGGTTTGCAGTCAATCAGAAATTCTTGAAATGGTGTAGAATAATGTTGTGATTTGGGCAGGCACAAGGCCTGCCCCTACTCGCGTGGGTTGTTTGTGGAACCGGATGCTCAGGCAGACTGAAGAGGAAACGAGCATAATGGCCATCTCACGCAAATCCTCCATATCCCCTCGTGGCTGTTCCTGTTTGTGGTCACTGGCAGCGTCTCTCTGCCTGGGATTAGCCGCCTGGACGCTGCTGCTCGCGATAGCGCGGCCGGCCGAGGCGGATGTGGGGCCGGTCGCATTAGACGAGCACGGTTACACGTTAGCGCCGGCGGAAGCTACTCGAATTCAGATGATCAGCGAAACGGTGTTGATCGACGTCGCCTACCCCATCACTATGACCTATAACGCCTACGCCAGGGATTCGGGGGAAGTGAAAAAGGAAGTCGAAGGCAGCGTTGGGGCCCAAGTGACTGCCGATTTCCTTTTCCGCAATCCCCAAACCGAGACGCAAACGTTGGCAGTTGGCTTTCCCGTCACGTTGCCCTCATCCTCCGAGCTTCAGCAGCATCTCTATATCAACTTTCATCCCGTCCAACAGTTGCGGGCATTTGTGAACGGGGAGGAATTGGATACACGCCAGGAAATGGTGGATGGCTCCACCTGGCGGGTGTGGGGGATGGATTTCCCGCCTGGGGATACCCATGTGCGCGTGATCTACCTCATGTCGACGATTGAAGAGTTGGGCTACGTTCTGCATACCGGTGCTCCCTGGGCAGGTCCCATCGGGCAGGTGGACTTGATCGTCCGCTTTCCCTGTCCGGCCCGGGATGTGTTACTCGGTCCTGACCCGGTGACCGGCTACAGCGTCGAGGGCCACGACTTGCACTGGCACTACGAGAGTCTCGAACCGACAGAAGCTGACGATCTCGCCTTCCACTTTTCGGCTGCAGCGTGTTGGAGTCGTCAGGCCACGCGAGAGGCTGGCTCTACTGCTACGCCGCAACCGACCCCACCCGCGTCTACTCCCACTCTGTCCCCTACCATCGCGCCAACGGCAACCCCAAGCGTTGAACCCGGCGTTACGCCGGTATCTTTCCCAACATCGCCAATCGCCTCGCTATCTTCGGCTGTTACTATCACTGGATTTGTCTGGGGTGGAATGGTATTGGCTTTCCTGATCGGCGCCGTCATCTATTGGTCAAGCCGAAAGTAACATCAACGTGACCGGGCATACCGGGCCAGGTTTTCCCAGAAGGTGAGGTTGTGCGCTTCCCCCCGGTTCCCCAGGATACCCAGGTCGGCCAGGGCCAATACTTGTCCGCCAGCGTCGCCGTAGCCGACCAGCGCCACGACCGGCTCCCCGCCTGCCTGAGCCAGTACCTGCCCCTCGGCCAGCGTAAAGGGCAGGCCGTTGCCTTCGATCAGTTCCAGGTCGGACACGCCTGCCATCAGCGGGTGCTCCCCATCCGGTTTGGCCAGGGCGGCGGAGATTGCCCCTTCCTGATAGGAGACCCCGAATTGCGTGGCCAGCGCGTTGGCATCGCTCCAGTCCTCGTTGGGGTCCAGCGGCGTATTGTGGTACTTGAGGCGGTAGGCACTGTTGGTCAGCACCAACAGACCACCCCCGGCCACGTACGCCTTCAGCGCCTCGATCTCTTCCTGGCTCCAGGCTTCGTCATAGGCGTCCAGGTCACCCTCCGGGCTGGGGTAGTCCAGCACAGGCAGGGCCACTACCAGGCCGGTATCTTCCAGGTCGGCGGGTGTCACGGCCTGGCCATAAGGGATCAGGTCTACGTCGAAGCCTTCCCAGGCAAGAGTCAGCCCTAAGTCAATGAATGTGGTCGGAGCCATATGCACCGATTCGGTGTGACTGCCCACGAACAGGATGCGGCGGTCCGGCTGGGGGGCGACGCGCAGCGTTGGGCGCTCCTGCCCCGGCTCCAGGGCGGCGGCCAGCGCCACCTGCGCCATCTGCTCCAACACGTCCCCCACCTCGCGCGCCAGTTCCGCGGTATCGTAGGGGTCGTGGACGTGAGCCGCGTAGTGCCAGCCGCCGGCCGCTTCCATAGCCGGGTCGTTCGTGTAGATCAGGTCGGCGTTGGGCACGTCGAAGCCCCTGAAGGTCAGGTCTTCCGCGTAGAAAAAGTGAAGCTCCTCGGGCAGCGCGCTTATCCCTCGCCCGGCGGCAGACTGGATCAGATAGTCGGGCCATGTCAACCGGTCGTCACCCAGCCGGCTATCGGACCAGGTGATCAGGGTAAGATCGGCGCTGATGCCGTCCAGCGGGCGAGACAGACAGTCAACCTCCAGCATGGCCAGCGTCCGATCCAGCAACTCCTGGTGGGTGGCGACAAAGTGAGCCGCACCGTACAGGCCCAATTCCTCGCTGCCGAACCAGGCCAGGTAAAGGTCGACCGGCGGCTGGACCCGGGCTGCGTCCAGGACGCGGGCCACTTCCAGCAGGGCAACGGAACCACTGCCGTCGTCCATGGCGCCCGGGCTGTTGGGGCTATCGATGTGCGCCCCCAGGATGATCGCCTGGGAGGAATCGACGCCGGGGATGCGAGCGACCAGGTTCCCAGAAGTGCCAGGAGAGAAGACGTCGGCGTCCCAGGTGAGACGAGCCTCTTCGATCTTTGCCAGGTCGTTCCAGTTCGTGATCCCCGCCGGAGCCAGGTCTTCCAGGCGGACGTACAAGATGGGGATGGCCGACTCCATCTGCACCTGGTTGATGACGCTCACGTCCCCAACGCCAAAGCCATGGCTACTCCCCTGCTCGGTGGAGAATTGGGTCACCAACACCAGGCCAGCCGGCCCCTTGTCCAGCAGTTCTTGGGCGGCTCTCACAGCATCTCTCGTACCCGCCAGCGCACCGTTGATGATCGCGTAGTCCAGGAATACAACCTTGCCCTCCAGGTCGGCCGGG
>JAHELX010000006.1 GCA_024643945.1 Anaerolineales bacterium | reverse complement strand
ACCAGCGCGTCGAAATGACCATCGACACGTGAGACAATACGATCAATGAGCCGACACACGTCATCCCATGAAAGATATATCTTTTCCATACCCTATTGCTCCCGCCCAAGAGCAGCGCACCGCCGCAGATGACAATCTGTCCCAGACTATACTCGATCTGCAATTGTTGGCAAATTAGCAACCTGGTAGTTGCACCTGACGTACGACGCCCTATGGCGAGAATCTTGACAATAATACCTATGCAAGTGTATTATTCGGCCAAAGGTAGACAACAACCCCAAAGCTGTATGGGAGTATTAGAAAGAAAGGCAAACCAATATGTCACTTGCTCAGATCCACGGTCAACTGGCGAACACCGCGCTTTTTTACTTCGCCTTTCTGGCCCTTTGGGGGCTGGTACGCTTCGCGCGGCGCCAAGGGGTGGGCCCAAGCTATTGGGGTGCGCTGGTCATCGCCGAACTTCTCATCTTAGCCCAGGGTGGATTGGGAGCTTTCCTTTGGTATAGCGGCCTCCGACCGGCACGGGGTATTCACATCCTTTACGGCCTGGTCAGTGGACTGGCAATACCGGCTGTTTATGTATATACAAGAGGCCGCGAAGGGCGGACCGAGATGTTGATATATGGTGTGACAACCCTGGTGACAGTAGGACTCGTCCTACGAGCCATCACCACAGCAGGATAGGTCTGGTTGAGTCACCCTCTTGAATGGAATCAACCCCGCAATGTTAACCTCCGTGTACTGCGCTTCAAAACTGAGCCGACTTCTGGTATAATTCAGGTAAAGTGTCTTATAATACCCGCACGCGCGTTGGGTATAAAGCATAGAGGTGCCTCCCTTGTCTACCCGATCAGAGCTTGTGCAGGCCGTGGCCGCTTTCGTGCCTACCTATGTGGTGCGAGGTATCGTCAGCGGTCACCCGCCAAAGCCGGGCGACGTATTCGTCTCCGAAGGGGCAGCCCTTTTCGCCGACGTGGCCGGTTTTACTTCGATGGCCGAGCGACTGGCGCGCATTATGCGGGGACAGGCTCATCAAGCCGAGGCGCGTGGTGCCGAAGAACTCAACCGCATCATCAACCAGACCTTCTCGGCGATGATGACGCCTATCCCCAAGTACGGTGGTGTAGTCACCCGTTTCAGCGGCGACGCGCTCACCGCCTACTTTGAACGCCCCCCCGACTGCTCTCCCTCCGATGTGGCGGTCAGCGCCGTAGCCTGCGCCCACGCTATGCAGCAAGCCATTGCCCCCTTTGCCCAGGTTCAGGTTGAAGGCGAAATCTTCCCCATCAGTGTGAAAATCGGGGTTGGCTACGGGCCAGGCATTTTCCTGACAGTTGGCGACGAGGAAAACATTATGGAGTCGGTATTGGCTGGGCGCGCCCTTGAGGACGCCACTGCTGCCGAAGCTCACGCCCCTCGCGGCCAGTACTTGGGCGAGTTCCCCGACTCGACCACCTATGCCCGCGCCCCACTTGTGCAGGCAGGTGCCGCCAAGACAGGCAGTCGAGCCGTGGTGCTTGCCCCTAGCGCCTGGTCACTCCTGCCTGATGATCTCCTGGCGCCTGGCGACCGGATGGAGCGCCGGGACAAATCCGCCACCCATCCAGAATATCGCATGGTACCCCCCTTGACCCATGACATAGCCCTGCTGCCTCCATGCGGCTCCCCTCTAGCCGGGTTGGACGAGGCAATGCAAGAGCACGTGCTGCGCGACCTTGCCCCTTACCTACCCCAATCCATTTACGACCGGGTACTGCTGGCTCAGGGCGATCTGCCCGGCGATTACCAGCGCGTGACCAATTTGTTTGTCTTCTTCGAAGGGCTGAACTTCGGCGATCCCGACATCGGAGATAAAACCCAGGCTTATTATCGCTGGGCGTATACCATCGTGGATCGCTATGGAGGGCGGCTGATTCATATGCTGGTTGACGACAAAGGGACCGGCTTGCATATCGTCTTTGGCGCTCCCGACAAACACGCTGATGATCCAACGCGGGGGCTCCGTTGCGCGCTGGCACTGCAACATGATCCCAGCCGACCCTCCTCCATCACTCGGCAGCGGATCGGCATCGCTTCTGGCATTGTGTTCGCTGCCACCATCGGTTCGCCGACACGCCGGGAGTACACTGTCATCGGCGACGAAATCAATCTGTCGGCCCGACTCACCACTGCCTGTAAGCCTATGGAAGTGTTAGTGGATACTTACACCCGGGACCGCACTGCCCGCCAGTTTGAGTTCGAGGCATTGCCACCGATGCAAATGAAGGGCAAAGCGCAGCCGGTCGTGGCCTACCGGCTGCTGGCTGAGCGTCCAAGCGAGACGGGTCTGGTCGCTCGCTACCTGTCAAGTCGCTGGCGCATCGTGGGGCGCGATGCCGAGGTATCTGCCCTGAAACACACCGCCGACGATGCCCTGGGCAAGCGTGGACGTGTCATCGCCCTCGAAGGACGGGCCGGTGTGGGCAAAACGCGGCTGGTGGAAGAGGTAGTGCGCCACTGGGTAGCCCACGGCGGCGACGGATTTGTGGGCCAGGCTGTCTCCCATGGCATCAACTCTCCCTACCATCTCTGGGCCAGCTTCTGGCACGCCTTTTTTGGTTTCAGCGAAGGCGACAGCACCAAGCGCCGCTGGCAGAAAGTGGAGTCCACCGTCGCTGACGAAGCGCCGGACCTGGTCCCCTGGACCGGCGTGCTGGCGCCGGTGTTGGGTCTGCCCTTCGGCCCCACTTCCCTTGACTATGCTCGGGACAGGCCCCGCGACTTCGCGCGGGACAGACCCCGCGTCCTGACTGGCGGGCCAGGAGACATCCGCTTCGCTGAAACTTCCCTCTCCTCCCGTCTCGATGCCGCCGACCGGCGGCGCAAACTATTCGAGATTACGCTCAATCTGCTCAAGGCACGCGCCCGTCGCCAGCCGTTGTTGGTGCTTTTCGAAGACCTGCACTGGGCTGACCGGCCATCATTGGAACTCATCGACTATGTCAGTGCACATACTTCAGATGCTCCACTGTTACTGTGCCTTTGCTTCCGCCCGCGCGAGGATATGGAGCTGGACGTGCTCTCTTCAATGCACTGCACCTGGCGTGTTTTGGATGAACTTCAGCCCGAGCAGAGCGCCGAGTTGGTGCGCGCCATCCTGGGTGAGGTAGACCTGCCCTCCACTCTAGAGCGGGACATCTACGACAAAACTCAGGGCAATCCTCTCTTTGTGGAAGAAATCGTCAACAGTCTCATCGCCAGTGGCACTCTGGTGCTTGAAAACGGGCGCTATCGACTGTCGGGTGACCCACGCGCCATCACTATTCCCGACACCCTGCAAGATTTGTTGATGGCCCGCATAGACCGGCTAGAAGCTCCCAGCCGGGATCTGGTGCAGGTCGCCTCGGTCATTGACCGGCGCTTCCCGTATACCATCCTGCGCGGCATCTATCCCTACCCGATGTCCGACCTGGAAATGCAAGACCGCCTCAACGAACTGATCCGCCCACAGGACCTGACCCGCCTGGATCATCCCGAACCCGACCTGATATACCTCTTCAAACATGCTCTCACCCGCGATGTGGCCTACGCCAGCCTTCCCTTTGCCCGTCGCCGCGAGCTGCATCGGCAGGTGGGTGAATTTATGGAGGCTGCCTACATCGATCACCTGGAAGAATACTACAGCACCTTAGCCTACCACTTCGATCAGAGTACGCAATGGGAGCGAGCCTTCGTCTGTGCCCTGTTGGCCGGAATACAAGCCCAGGAAGTCTATGCCAACGAGGAAGCTCTACGCTATTACCAGCAGATGGAAGATTACCTGACACACTTACCCATCGAGGCCTATTGGGCCAGTGCATTGCGAATGTACCTCAAGCGTAACATCTTACACCGGCTCAACGGAGACTACGAACTGGCTGAAGCAGACCTGACTCGTGCGCTTGACCTGGCACTAAGGTACAACGACACCCGAGCTGAGGCCGAGGCCTACTGCCTGTTGGCTGACCTGCGCCATTACGAAATGCGCAACGAAGAATCTCTAGCGGCCGCTCACCAGGCCCACGTCGTCGCCTCGACCCATAACCACAGGGCGGAGTTAAACACTGCCCTCGTGCAGTTGGGCATTGCCTGCCAGATGGTGGGAGATATCGAGCGCTCGATGGAGTACCTGCAACAGGCGCACGACCAGGCAGAACAACGCGGCGACCAATTAACACTCGCCCGGGCGCTGAACACCACGGCCGTCGCCTGGTGGCTTTACCAGGGGGAATTGGATAAAGCACTGGACGGATTCCAGCGCGTGCTCGAAATCCGACGCGAGGCTGGCGCCAAAGACCGCGAAGCAGAGTGCCTGGCCAACATAGCCAACGTACAATTTCGGCGTGGAGATTTTCAGGCAGCATTGGAGACCAGCGAAACCGCGCTGCGTGTGGGGCGCGCCGCCGGCTGGCAGTATGGCCTGAGCTACGTCCAGCTCGACCAGGCCGACGTCTATTGCTATCTGGGCGACTACAAGACCGGCCAGCGGCTCATTGAAGAGGCGAAGCAAAATCTGGTCCCGGGCGACGACCTGGGCCAGGCCTACGTTGAACTCTGGCTGGGACGTAATGTTCACTTCGACTTGGGTCGTGACGACCTGGCCACATCCATGCTAGAGGCAAGCTTGCGATTTATGCGAGATTACGATCACTACGAGGAAATGATTCGAGCGCTGACGGCGTTGGGGGCAAGTTATTGGCGCCAGGGCCGACTGGCCCAAGCCCGGGCCTGCCTGGACGAAGCCCACGAACTGAGTCTAACCCAGCACTTCCCCTGGCAACGTTCAGAAATCTGCTACCGGTTAGGGCTGGTAGCGTTGGCCGAACATGACCTCGATGAAGCCCCGCATAGGTGGGACGAGGCCACTAGCTGGGCCCAGCACGCTCAGGCAGCCGTAGCCGAGGGGAGCAGCCCGGATTGGCTCGGCCCCATTCATCTTCTGTTGGCCCGGGTCGCGCGTCAGCGCGGCGCGCCCGTCAGCCAGGTAGCGTCTCTCTACCAGCAGGCAATCTCGCTGGCCGAGACTCGCTGCCGCGCCGTGGAACGGGCATGGATCTTGTGTGAGGCAGGCCACTATCTGGGTGTCCACGCCCGCAACGTTAACCGCACTCAAGCTCAGACTATCGTCCGCCAGGCTGAGGAGTGGCTGGCTGCACGGGGTATCACCAGGCAGCCAGAGGATCCCTTCCTCTCGTGAATAGAAATCTCACTTGTAACTACTCCGTCTACCCTGCCGCAGGTTGTCTTGAGCGGGCATTCTGCGTCTGAATTATCCAATGTAGCGACCGTCTCGGCATTGGCGTATGCCTAAACCTGCCCCGTGGGGGGGCTTTCCCCTGTGCAGGGGACCATTGGGTGCTCCGGGAGGGTGAGCAGTTACTCTCATTTCAAAATAGAGCGAAGAGAGCTCGCCAGAGCGGCGGGCCTAAGATCAATAGGCCCACAACGACGGCAGCGATTGCCATCAGCAGCACGGCTCCCGCCGCCACGTCTTTGGCGACTTTAGCCAAGGGGTGATATTCTGCCGCTGCCAGATCCACAACCACCTCGGCCACCGTATTAAATGCCTCGGCAGCCAGTACCATGCCAATGGTGAGGGCAATGATGGCCCACTCGGTTCGGTTTAATCCCAACCAAAGCCCCACAGCTACGATGATCGTCGCCACCAACAGGTGTATGCGCGCATTGCGCTGTGTCCGAAAAACATACCAGAGGCCAGCGAAAGCGTACTTGAAACTGGCTAAGAAATTAGAGTGGTGCATCGTATCACGTCGTAGTGCAGCAGCCACCGAATTTTATACCCAACCCCAATCGGGCCAAGATGTCCGCCTGTCGTGCCCACATCACGGCCTTATCATCGGGATGAACGTGATCGTAGCCCAACAGGTGCAATACGCCGTGAACAACCAGCAGCGCCAATTCTGCCTCGATGGCGTGACCAGCAGCCGAGGCCTGTGCCTGAGCTTGAGGGTAAGCAATCACCACGTCCCCAAGATACGCCTCGGCACCTGGTGGGCTCACAAAATCGGGCGACTCGCCGCCGAAGGAAAGGACATCGGTAGGGGCATCTATGTCGAGATAGACTCGATTGAGTGCACGCAGCGTCTGGTCGTCAGTCACGACTAACGTCAGCGCTCCTGAGCTCTGGCCTTCTGCCTCCAGGGCCGTCTGCGCAGCCAAGCGGAGCCAATCAGGGGAGACATTAGCGACGAACGGTTCCTCAATATGTATCTGCAATGACGTTGGCATAGGCATTGCTTCTCTGGACTGGCGGCTTCCTGGTCAAAGAGGTGCAGTGCACAGCGACCCCACAACGGTCGCCAGTTCCAATCCTCTTTATTCCTCCCCAGCCGGGACTGACTGAGGAGAGGGGAGGGCAGCCGGACTGCTTCGGGCAAGCTCCTCCTTCACTTCCTCTGGGTATTTGATACGGGGATGGAATACGCCTTGCAATATCTTCACAAATGCACTGCGAATTTGATCCAAATCACGCGTCGTCAAATCGCATTCGTCCAGGTCGCCGTTGGTCAATTTGTCGTTAATGATACGCCGCGCGATTTTGTCAATCTCTTCAACAGAGTTGGGATGTGCCGCGCGTACCGCCGCCTCACAACTGTCGGCCAGCATGACGATAGCTGTCTCCTTGCTCTGAGGTCTGGGACCCGGGTAGCGGAAGTCTGCCTCGTCTACCTGGGAAGGGTCATCTGCCTGCTCAAGGGCCTGGTGGTAGAAATACTTAATGAGTCCCCTGCCCTGATGCTCGGGAATAAAGGCACGCACATCCCGGGGCAAGCGGTATTTTTTCGCCAGGTCAATTCCGTCTTTCACATGGCTGATGATGATCTGCGCGCTGGTGCGAGGGTCCAGTCGATCCTGGACGTTAATGCCGTTCATTTGATTTTCGACAAAGAAGTAAGGCCGCACTATTTTGCCCACATCGTGATAATAGGCTCCCACCCGAGTGAGAAGTGCATCGGCGCCAATCTGCTCGGCTGCCTGTTCGGCCATGTTGCTAACCATAAGACTGTGATGATAGGTACCAGGAGCGCGTAGCAAAAGCTGCCGCAGCAAGGGCTGGGTTGGACGTGCCAGATCGAGAAGCTGCAACGAGGTGGTAATACCCAGGAAGTTACCCACCAAAAAGAAACCAATTAAGGTGAGACTGGCCGAAAAAGCACCATTGGCCGCCCCCGCACCTATGAGCTGCACCAATCCCATCGAGTCGAGGTCGCCGCCAGGAAGACGAAAGATCAAGACGATTGCCATGTTCGTCAGAGCCACATAAACGCCCGACCAAAGCAGCCGATTCACTCGCTCAACGGGTCCCAGGCTGAAGATCCCGACCAGCCCGCCCATCACCGCATAAAGCGTGAACTCCAAAGAGCCGCCGGCAATGTAGCCGATGACGAGTCCCATGAGAATCGTGACCAGGATGCCCAATTGCACCTCAATCAGCGTGGCCAACATAATGGAGAGGGCTGCCATAGGGAACACATAGGGTAAAAGGGTGTGCCCGGGAACCATAAGGCGAATCATTCCGACGAACAATAGCAACAGCAAAAGGAGCAGCCACATATGACGAGGCTGACCGAGGACACGCGGACGGAAACGCAATATGTAGAGCCCAATTATCAGGCCAATGAGGGTGATAAAAGCCACATCACCGACGACAGCAGACAAATTAAAAGCAGGCTGTTGTAGCCCCAATTCTTCAAGTGCTTCGACATCCGCAGGCCTGACCAAATCACCAGCACGCAGGATCCGCTGGTTTTTCTCGTAGATGACGACAACAGGTTGCACGCCCTCGCGCGCCAATTGCCGCTCTTCAGTGGTGCGTTCTTCGTTGACGAACGTGTTGGGCTGGATCAAATCCTCGACGATGGCGATGACGACTGCCGCCGCTTGATCGCTCACATCCAGGTCCAACAACATGGGGAGTCGCCGGCGAGCAGCGGCCAACTGATTAGGTCGAATCTCGGCGCGCATGGCCTGGTCGAGGACAGTAATCGTTTCGGCCTTGATCACCGCCCAGGTTTCGCTATTGGCAGTCAGCATGCCAACGATGATGCTGTCGGTCAATGTGAGATCGTTGACGGCCGCAATCAATTCTCGCTTCTCATCGAGGGAGGCGTAGTTGTCGGCTCGAACAGAGTCGAAATAGTCGAAAATTTGCCGGGCACGAGCGACCTGCTGCCGGGCGACACGAGTGTCGGGAGGGTCATAAACTTCGGCAACAGCCGCCTCGGCCCGAGCACGGGCGGCTTCGGTTTGAATTTCGCTCACATAGGTGATGCGTTCAGGCGCCAACACATCACGCTGCACGACGTTTCCCACGTCAAGCTGCTCATCGCTGCCTCCCGGCGGAATCTTTAGAACCAAGATCAGACTGCTGAACACCACAAATAGCAGCCCCATAAGCACAGCGCGCAACTCGACCATGCCAGGAAAAGGCGAACCGCTTTTGGGTTTGAATAGCCTGTTGCCACTCAGTAGATTATCTTTCAAATCTCAAATCCCTGTAAGGGCTATCTATCCCCCGCTCAGTACTTCTCGCACGATCTCGTTCACCAATCGTCCGTCAGCTCTGCCTTTTAATTCGGCCATCAAATGTTTCATCAGAAGCCCCATACCCGACATATCGGATACACCCAGGTCGGCAGCGGCTTTGCGGACGGCCAGTAACACTTCATCCCGGCTCATTTGACGAGGCAGGTAAGTTTGGATGACAGCCAATTCGGCTTGTTCAGCAGCAACCAAGTCGTCCCGCCCCCCTTTTTGAAACTCAGCGATTGAATCCTGGCGTTGCTTCGCTTGCTTTTGGATGACGGCCAGCACCTCTTCGTCGGTAAGGGCAAACTGAGCGTCTTCCAGAGTCAGATTTTCTATGTCAATGCCCTTGGCTCGCTGCGCTTCTATAAAGGCTGATCGTTTCTCGATCTCGGCCGCGCCGATCGCCGACCGGATCATGCGGATGGTCCCCCTGCGCGTCTCATCTCTCGATTTCATAGCCTCTTTCAAATCTTGCATCAATTGGTCCTTGAGGCTCATTTCTCCCTCCTTGCCTAAGCATAAAAAGGCGAGTTTACTATAAATTATAAAACCCGCCGGTAGGTGTGTCAAATGCCCATAAAAAGGGCTTCACCACGCGCCTGGAGACAGCGCCGCCAACCCTATGAGCCTGTCAATTCATGTAAAGTAGGCCACCCCAGGGTATATCCTCTTGGGTGGCGCTCCCCTGCAGACTGATCAATCGTTGCAAAAAGCCTCCCTCGCGTCGCAGGAGCGCCAGTTCTCGCCGCAACCGGGCCACTGCCGACGGTTCTTCAAGCAGTTCTTGTTTCCCATTCATGTCAATCTGCAGGTTCGAGGCGACATGGTACGACAGCATGGAAGGATCCGTGGGCAGTTGAAGTTGGCTAACCGGCAAGGCCTGATCGGCCAACGACATAATGAGCGTGAGGTAATCAACAAAATTGCGTTGCACGTCATTCATCAACTTGGGCAAGTCACTAAACTCTCCCGCCTCATCGTCCCAATATTCCACTGATCCCACCACGTAGGGTAATTCGGAATCGGCATATTCAATTAGCCGAAAGCGACGCTCCCCTACTGTGATGATATTCATCCGTCCATCGGGCAGCCATTCCCAATTGGCTATACGCGCCACTGTACCTACTGGATGTGGAATAGCCGGCTCCCCTGCCTCGACCCCGGAATAAATAAGGACCACCCCGAAGGGTTTATCCTGCGCCAGGCAGGTGTTGATCATCAACTTGTACCGCTCTTCAAAGATATGAAGCGGTAATACCATACTGGGGAAGAGAACAGTGTTTAAAGGGAATAAGGGTAATTGTTCAGTTGCCATAACATATTCACCACATAGGATATAAGTGATCTATAAGTTCCGTAAATATCCTGCATTATACAGGCGATCATCAGATTCAAGCAAAAGGATAAAAGTGACAACTACGACACATTATAGGGATTTTGCCTTATAGGCATGCCCTGCTTCGGATTCCGGCGACTCGCGTAACAATTCCAACGCATGGGGTAGGGCGGGCAGGATGCTCTCCAAATTTTCGCGGACGGCCTTGGGGCTGCCCGGCAAGTTGACGATGAGAGTTCGCCCTCGGATGCCGGCTGCCGCCCGGCTGAGCATAGCGTGCGGAGTAACGGCCAGACTATCGCGCAGCATGGCAAAGACCAGTCCAGGCGCTTCCCGCTCGATAACAGCTTTGGTTGCCTCGGGCGTCACATCCCGGGGAGCGAAGCCAGTGCCGCCAGTGGTGAGGATCAGGTCTAGCTGACGTTCGTCGCTCCAGGTGATGAGAATACTGCATATGCGGTCGAATTCGTCGGGGATAACAGCATATTCGGCCACCTCGGCTCCCATTCGCTGCACAACCAACTCATGGATGACCGGACCGCTGTAATCTTGGTACTCGCCGGCTGCGCCCCGGTCACTCAAGGTAAGGATACCAACCCGGGCCATAAACTGACTACTCCTTCACAAATTGCCGCCAGGGGCCATGAATGCCATCATCGGTGACACCATAATAAACGTGAGTCGTGCCATCGGAGTCGCGTTGCACTAGATCGTAGCGCCACTTGCCAGCACGCTTATAACGTTTGAGCAGGCCAATGTCCCCTTTCCACTGTACGTTGTCGCGCTTTACGGTCTGTTTAACAGATTGAGTAATGGCATATTGCCACAGCTTGCGCGCCGATTGCTGGGTGACATTATGAACTACGTTGCCGTTGCGAAGGTCTTTCATGCTGTAATAGCGGTTCCCTTTGCGCTCTTCGGCAGCCACAATTTCCACCCCGGTCTTAGGCGGCGCGACTTTACCATTAACCGGAGCTGTTTCTTCTGATGCCTCTTCTTCCACTGGAGGTGGCGCGGCCGGCTTAGCCTTTTTCATCACCAATCCCACAATTTCGTCGCGGACCGCCATGTTGGTCTCCGCCTCATCGCGGACGTAAACCTTGTTCTCATCCACGGCATATGGCGGGTCAGTGCCAGCCGGGACCACCAGGCGCAACACCTTGCGCCCCTGGGATTCCAATGTGTCGATCGAGATGGTCAGCGGCGGAGTGATCTTGCGCTCGATCTCGCTCTTGAGGGTATTGATAGCATCCGATGGGTTGTCGAGGCCAGCCGGCGGGGACTTGGGATTTGACGAGATGCCGACATAAATAGTGCCCCCACTCGTATTGGCAAAGGCACACACGTCGCAAATGACGGCGTGTAGTCGCCCACCACGCCGAGTCATTGTCTCGTGGAACGACTGGACAATACTGGGTCCTTGCTCTCGTGCGGCCTGCACGTGATCGAAAGGAGCCTGGGTAGGGCGATAGGGGCGTGTGCGAGCGAAGTCCTCTCCCTGGAAAACTTCCAGCAGCGCATCAAAGGAGACCTCACTTAGCAATACTTCCGTCACCCGCTCGCCGACTCCCAAGCGATTTTTATCTTTGGGATCACGATTGAGCTGATGGGCATCCGACCCCTGAATACAGTGCATCCTTCGGGGATATTCCGGCTTGCTCCCATTGAAGAAGAGCGCAGTGCGCCGCCGGCTTTTGCTCTCCAGATCGGTCACCTCCAGCGCGTGCAAATGAGGGTCTTGAGTATAGGCAATCTTGGTCTGCCCGCCAAAACCGTAGCCCAACAACACTACCCCATGACTGGAGTTGGCATGGGCAGCGATCACCAATCCGCCGACCTCATCGATGATACGATAGGCCGTTAACACGTCAACCGTGGCTCCCACTTCGGTGGAGCCTTCATCTAACTTCTCAGGCGGAACATTAAGACGGAGCAGAATATACTCCAATTCCCGCACCGAGGTGTCGGGAGAAAAGATGCCCAGGATATGAAATCCTAAAGTCGCCGTCAGTTCAAACCCCGGCAGGACCAATATCTTTGTCAGGAGCCGTCGATATTCGTCCAGGCGACGCTTCTCCGTAGCGCGCAGACGATTGAGCTGCTCCAACAACGCCAGTTCTTCGATTTCTTTCCGCATCGCCCTATAGCCAGCTACTGTATTATGGTCGGTGAAGGCGATGATGTCCAGGCCACGACTCTCGGCCTTTTGTAAAATGTCAAGGTATGATACGCCAGGTTCGGCGTAATCGGCGGAGCCGGAGGTGTGCAGATGCAGGTCCATTCGACGCCACTGCCTGCTACCCCGATTCGAACGATGTTTATTCGACACGGTGTTATCCCTCGTTTAATTTTGGACAATGCTTCAAATGAAATAACAAAACTTCATCAAAGGAAAGACTGTACGAGTACTCCACCTAAGAAATGATTCGACCACACGTCTCGAGTGATGAATATAACAGAAAGCCGAACCATCCAGGAAGAGGCACGAGGGGGTCCAAAGGGGAACATAATCGAAGCAAAATTGAGGTAAGTCGGCTAATGACAAAACTGCAATTTCGCCTAACGCCCGGTATCCCGACGGTATAGAAGCCGCCTAATTGCTGTAGAGAGAGGATGCAGAGCCTATTTGCGTCTGAAAACGCTCACATTATACCCAATACCCATTCCAGAGTAAAATCTGTGAGAAAAATAGGGTGGGGCAGCCATTTCAGGCCGATCAGGCGGGCTAGCCCATAGGTCCCCTCTGGGGAAAGGCCCACGCCGCGACTTTTCAGACACTTTCTAATGGTGTCTTGAAAAAATCCAGGCGGCTGAATCTCGAGGGACAGATGATAGTGACGATGAACTTTCATCCTCAACTGCCGCCGAGAAATAATGTAATAGCCAATAACCGGCAGCGTTCGGTCGGTGGCAAATAGCTGAAATTGACAATCGGGCATTCACCCTCAGCTACCGGCAGAATCCAATATCTCACCCCATGAGCCGGAAAACTTCTCTCACGAGGAGACACCCCGGTCACGCTTTCCGGCAAATATAATTTGAACCCGCTCGATGCTCGCTCTATCTTAGTCTTTCCAGGTCAGGCACATCATTGTGACTGGTTTTCAATTTTCGAAATAATTCTTAAAGTTGAAATTCCCCCCTCTCTGTCTTTGCCGAGGTTCTCTGCGGATTCTTACCGATTCAGTACCTCTTGGACAGTCGCCAGTAAATCCTGCAAGCTGAAAGGTTTAAGCATAAAACCGTTGGCGCCGACAAGTTCGCTCTCTCGCTTATAGTCCATGCCCGATATGACGATAACCGGCAGGTATTGGTACTCTTCGTGACTACGGATGGTTCGCAATAGATCAAGCCCGCCGTGAGTACCCAGGTGAAAATCGATCAGGACCAGTCCCGGCGACTCTGTTGCGATGACCTCCATGGCTCGCTCGGCATCGGAAAGAGTGACACACGTGTAACCTTCCATCTCCAATTGGATCTTGACGAGCCGGCAAGTCATCGGATCGTCGTCAACGATCAATAGCTTGGCCTTGCCTGTGGAGTGCCCGTGGGGTACGGAATGCTGCTCGGGCAAAGTGCCAGATTTAGCGGTCATCTACCGTCACTTCCCGGCGAGTCGCTCATATGGCCATCACGCAGTGCAGTCTCCAGGACTTCATCCACTCGTTCCACGAGCACAAACTTCATGTCATTGCGAACGTCGGCCGGCAGATCCTCCAGGTCTTTCTCGTTGCGCTTGGGGATAATCACCGTGCGCAAACCAGCCCGGTGTGCAGCCAGCACCTTTTCTTTGATCCCTCCCACCGGAAGCACCTGGCCGCGCAGGGTAATCTCCCCCGTCATACCGACGTCGGCGCGAACGGGCCGGCCAGTCAGCAATGAAGTTAGCGCGGTGGCAATGGTCACTCCAGCGGACGGGCCATCTTTGGGCACAGCCCCGGCCGGTACGTGAATGTGAATATCATTTGTGTTGAAGAAGTCTCTGTCAAAGCCCAGCCGGTCGGCTTGCGAACGGACGTAACTCAGGGCTGCCTGCGCCGACTCCTTCATGACATCACCCAGTTGCCCGGTGATGGTCAGACCTTTCTGGCCCGGCATTTTAGTGGCTTCGATAAACAAGATGTCGCCCCCCACCGCCGTTACCGATAAGCCAGTAGCTACGCCAGGCAAGTCGCACCGCTCAGCCGCCTCAAAAAAGTAGACGGGTTTACCCAAATACTCGGGTACCTCCTCTGCTCCAACCTCTACCGACTCACTATGGCCCTCCGCTACCCGGGTTGCTATCTTGCGACACACCGCGCCAATCTGGCGCTCAAGACTACGAACGCCAGCCTCACGGGTGTAGTCGCGGATGATGGTGCGAAGCGCCTCGTCGCTGAAAGACACCTCCGAGGTTCGCAGGCCATTCTCCCGGATCTGCCGGGGGACGAGATATCCTCTGGCGATGTGTATCTTTTCCTCTTCAGTATAACCAGAAAGCGTCAAGATTTCCATGCGGTCACGCAGGGGGCCGGGGATGGTATCCAGGATATTGGCGGTGGTGATGAACATCACCTGACTCAAATCAAAGGGCACGTCCAGGTAATGATCGCGGAACTCTCGATTTTGCTCTGGATCGAGCACTTCTAGCAAAGCCGAGGAGGGGTCTCCGCGCCAGTCGGCTCCAATCTTGTCCACCTCGTCCATCATAATGACCGGGTTCTTAGAGTCGGCACGCCGAATGGTCTGGATGATGCGCCCCGGCATGGCGCCAATGTAGGTGCGCCGATGACCGCGAATCTCCGCCTCATCGCGCACCCCTCCCAAGGTCATACGGATGAACTTACGTCCCAGCGCCCGGGCGATCGACTGCCCCAAAGACGTCTTTCCCACGCCTGGCGGTCCCACGAAGCAGAGGATAACCCCTTCTCGTTCGCGACGGATGAAGTCTTGCGGATGCAATTCTTCCTCCTCTCTTTCCGCCACTCGCTCCAGCCGCAGCTTTCGTACCGACAAATATTCGAGGATACGCTCTTTGATTCTGTCCAAGTCGTAATGGTCCTCGTCGAGCACCTGTCGTGCATGCGGAATATCCAAGGTGTCATCGGTGACCACTGACCACGGCAGTGAGGTCAACCAATCGAGGTAGGTGCGAATCACTCCATATTCAGCAGCAGCCGGGGGTAGCTTCTCGAGGCGACTGAGCTCGCGCAATGCCTCCTTCTCCGCCTCCTCGGGCATGCCGGCCTCGTTGATCTTGGTGCGCAGCTCCTCAATCTCCATCTGCTGCTCATCACCTTCACCCAGCTCGCGCTGGATGGCCTTAAGTTGCTCGCGCAAGAAGTACTCGCGCTGCATCTTTTCCATCTCTGACTGGGCCTCGCTCTGTATCTTCTTACCCAGTTCCAGCACTTCTAGCTCGCGGTTGAGGATGTTAGTAAGCCGGCGCAGCTTGTCGACGATATGATCCAACTCGAGAATCTCCTGCGCATCCTGGAGATCCATACGGATGCTGGTGCTGATCAGATACACCAGTTGGCGCGGGTCGTCAGTGTTTTGGGCTGCCATCATCAGCTCGTCGGGCAGATGCGGCACCAAGGACACTAAGCGACCAAAAAGTTCCGCCACGTTGCGCATCAGAGCCTCGACCTCGACATTACCCTCTTCGGGCAAGATGTCGGGCAACTGAGACACTTTGGCCTTGAGGTAAGGCTCCTCAGCCGTCCATTCGTCAATCCGAATGCGTTCCACCCCCTGCACGATAACGCGCATCGTGCCATCCGGAGCTTTGAAGAGTCGATGGATGATGGCCACCGTGCCCACCTGATGCACTTCGTCGGAAGCAGGCTCGTCAATTTCGGAATCCTTCGACGCAACCAGGCCGACCAATCGGTCGCCCACGACCACATCGTCAACCAGGCGCACCGAGCGCGGTTGGCCCACGTTGAGCGGAAGGACCATTAAGGGATAGACGACCATCCCCCGCAATGGGAGAATCGGAAGTTCCTCGGGTATCGCCAGGGGTGACGAGTCCTTCTCTCCACCTGGAATTCCTTGTTGATTGGGATCATTTATACCTACAC
Source organism: Anaerolineales bacterium (assembly GCA_024643945.1). The sequence continues at coordinate 19,373 of JAHELX010000006.1, read as the reverse complement.
TCGGCATTTAAGAGCCTCCTTAGTAACGTCGTTTATGTTAAATTCATTGAAAGTTCCGAGGGATGACGGTAACACGCGACGACATTTTGCGAAGGGAGGTCTCCCTGAAAACTTTTCGTATGATATCAGGGCATCACTCGCGACTAATAGTAACGTGATGCGTCTTAACCTTAGGAAGAATCACCAGCAAAAAGCCATCTTTATAGGAAGCTTCGACGCCATCCACATCAATCGCCTCGGACGCGTAAACTTCGGTGCGAAACTCGCCGTAGGGTATCTCCATCTGGTGATACACCAGCTTCGCCGACGGATCACGTCGAACGCCAGCGACAACCAGAGTACGCTCGGCGAGAGTGATCGCAAAGTCCTCTTCGGCCATACCAGCCACTTCGACTTTCACCATAATACTGTCATCTGTCTCATACACGTCCGTTGGAGGACGCCAAACCTGCCCGCTACGGGGCAATATCCACTGACTGCTCGACATAATCGTCAAGAAGTGACCGGCTTCGGAAAACCGATGTTCTGGACCACCGGCTCGACCGCGATATTTGTTAACCATTGATCTGCTCCTATCGTGAACCCAACTAGCCGAAACGATGTAATCAATTATACCATAGGCAACGGTTAGAATACAACTTGTACAGACACCTCTCCAAACACGGGGATATAGGGAGAAAGGAGAACCTATTGGATTGGTTAAAGGGCGAATAGAAAAGGCCGCACTACGTGCGGCCCGATTATGGGTTGCATTGCGCTACTCAGATCCAACCAGAGACCCGGCGGCTTCTTCGGCTTCAAGTCGTGATCGCATATCGTCCAGGGCAGTGGCCGCCACATGAGCCAGGATCAAGAGCAAAGTGGCATCGGTCTCGATAAACTTATTTCCGTTATATTTGTTGAGCAGCTCAATGACACCGACCAGCTTGCCTCGCGTAATCATCGGCACACACAAAATTGAGCGGGTAACAAAGCCAAACGCCTCGTCGATTTGCGGCGAAAAGCGCCAATCCTGGCGGGGATTGTTGACGATGAGAGGTTCACCTTCGGTGGCAACCCAACCAGCAATGCCGATATCGCCACCAATCCGGTAGCCCCGTAGTTCTCCCCGGATGTCGCCGTGAACTACGGCAAAAACCAGTTCGTCAGTCTCTTCATCCAGCAATAAAAGGGAGCCATCCTCCGCCCGGAGAACAACCATCGCATTGTAGAGGATTTGATCGAGCAAATCGAGTAGATTCTCTTCAGACATAATACGCTGAGCCGCCCAATACAGATCCTCCAGCGCATCCATATAGCGATGCAGCGCTCGATTCTCCTCTTGCAAGGCCCTGTTATCTTCTTGCAAGCGATTGTTTTCTTGCTGCAAGAACCGCATCAATTGCGCACTAGACGTGCTCATTGTGGCCTCCTGCTACTCAAAACGGACATCTGCCCTATCCAGCACAACTCTAGTATACCAGAGATTAACGTAAGATACAACCCCTAATCTTCTCCAATTTTTGAACTGGAATGTGTACCATCCGTTGACAGTCTCTCTCACAGGATGTACAATCCTTCCACTTTGATCTCTTGGATAAAGATGATCTCAATGCTTGCAGCCAACCACACCCGACGGCATAAAATTCGGCTGGCTCTGGCCAGCAAAGGTCGCATGGAGACGGAAACGTTGGCGTTTCTCGATGATTGCGGCCTGCACGTGACCAAACTCAATCCACGGCAGTACGTGGCGGCAATGCCGGCTATCCCCGAGCTAGAAGTCTGGTTCCAGCGATCGGTCGACATTGTGCGCAAGGTGCGCTACGGCGACGTAGACTTGGGCATCACCGGCTTCGATAGCGTGGCCGAGTACAGCGGAGACGGCGACGAGGTCATCGTGTTACACGATACATTGGGCTTTGGCGGATGCCAACTGGTGCTGGCCGTGCCTGATGAGTGGGATGATGTAACCTCGGTTGGCGACCTGGCTACCCTCGCCCGCCAACGGGGCGCTGAAGGCCGCCCCCTGCGCATCGGCACCAAGTACGAGGGACTGGTAGCACGATTTCTGGCCGGACAGGGAGTAGAACCACATCAACTTATCTCGGCCGAGGGCGCACTAGAGGCTGGCCCGCATATTGGCTCCGTAGACCTCATCGCCGATTTGACCGCCACCGGCACCACTCTGCGCGAAAACCGCCTAAAGCAAATCGAAGGGGGTACGCTGCTAATCTCCGAAGCGTGCCTCATCGGCAATCGCTGCGCGCTCAGGAACCAGCCGGAAGCGCTGGCTGTCGCCAAACGATTGCTGGAGTTCATCGAGGCTCACCTGCGTGCTACCGGCTACCACGCTATCATCGCCAACATCCAGGGAGAGTCGCCGGAGGCCGTGGCTCAAAAGGTCCTCTCTCAACCCGACCTGGCTGGTTTGCAAGGCCCGACGATCGCCCCTGTCTATCTGCGCGACCCGGGCGCCCGAGACTGGCATGCCATCAGCATCATCGTCCGCAAGCAACGGCTGGTGCAGGCAGTGGAGCAATTGCGGGCCATCGGCGGCAGCGGTGTGGTGGTCACCCCGGCTACGTACATCTTTGAGGATGAACCGGCAACGTATCGAAAATTGCTGGCGGGACTTGAGCCAGATATTGAGCCCAAGCACGTCCTGAACCAGGAGTAGATTGCCAGGCCAATAAGAAGAGATCCTCGTATCTTCCCAGAAGGTAGGGGCAGGCCTTCCCCACTGTTCTGGAAATCGAATGTGAATTGCCTACGTATCTTGACTGTAGTATAATTCGCCTAAAGTAGGTAGGATTTATATGGTTTACACAGAATAGATCGCAGGAGATTATAACGTATGGCGTCGCGTCTAATCGATCGTCTAAGCGAAGTACGCCATCTCCAGTTTGTGGGACGAGATGCCGAGCGGGAACTCTTTCAATCCACGCTCGGCATAGACGAATTACCGTTTCTTGTACTCTACATTCTCGGTCCTGGTGGCGTAGGAAAGACCACCTTGCTGAGTGAGTTCGCCTACCTGTGCGAGCAGGCGCAGGCGTCGGCGATCTACATAGACGGGCGAAACGTTGAACCTTCCCCCGAATCTTTCCTCAACGCACTACGATTGGCGATGGGCCTCACGCCGCCAGCCCCCCCACTGCAGTTTCTGGCTTCCCAACCACGTCGCTGTGTCCTCTTAATTGATACGTATGAATTGCTATCGCCCCTCGACCAATGGTTGCGCCAAACCTTTCTGCCGCAATTGCCAGAGAATGTGCTTGTCGTGTTGGCAAGCTGCAACCTGCCTTCATCGGCCTGGCGTACCGATCCTGGCTGGCAAAATCTCATGCGTATGTTGCCGTTGTACAACCTGTCCTCCAGAGAAAGCCAGGCTTATCTGACCAACCGGGGCATCCCATCTGATGAGCACCAGGCGATCCTTGATTTTACTTACGGCCATCCCCTGGCCCTCTCTCTCGTGGCCGATACGTTCGCCCAGCGCCATGACGACCACTTCCAACCCCAAGCTGCTCCGGACGTGATTCAGACATTGCTGGAACGATTGGTGCAAAAAGTGCCAGGCCCAGCCCATCGCACGGCGTTGGAAGCCTGTGCTCTGGTACGGGTGACTACTGAGGCACTGCTGGCTGAGATGTTGGCCATGCCCGCCCCCTCGACGAGCGCAGGATATGGTGCTCACGAGCTGTTCGAGTGGCTGCGCGGACTCTCGTTCATTGAAGCGAGCCAAGAGGGGCTTTTCCCTCACGACATGGTGCGCCAGGCGCTAACCGCTGACTTACGCTGGCGTAATCCTGACTGGTACGCCGAACTTCATCGCCGCGCCCGAACCTATTATGCCAGCCGGCTGAAGCAAACTACCGACCACGCGCAGCGGCGAGTCCTTTTCGATTACATCTTCCTGCACCGGGATAATCCCGTGGTGCGGCCATTTTTCGAGTGGCAGGCCAGTGGCAACGTGTTGACTGACACGATGCGAGATAGCGACGTGCCGGCGCTGACGGCAATGGTAGCCAGGCATGAAGGTGAAGCCTCTGCCTATCTGGCAACTTGCTGGTTTACGCGGCAGCCGGAGCGGGTGCTGGTCTTTCGCCAACGCGAGGGGCAGCCAGCCGGCTTCCTGGCGATGGTCGCGCTGCACCAGGTCTACCCTGAGTGCATAGGCGCCGACCCGGCAGTCCGGGCAGCGTGGCGCTATTTGCAGGACCACGCGCCATTACGGCCGGGTGAGGGAGCCACGCTCTTCCGTTTCTGGATGGCGCGCGACACTTATCAAGCGGTCTCTCCTATCCAAAGCCTCATTTTCGTCAATGCCGTGCAGCACTATCTGGTCACACCAGGATTAGCCTTCACCTTCTTCCCTTGCGCAGATCCGGAGTTCTGGGCACCTGTATTCGCCTACACCGACCTGGTGCGGATCCCTGAAGCTGATTTTGAGGTAGGGGGGCAGCACTTTGGAGTGTATGGCCATGATTGGCGGGCGGTGCCTCCCCTGGCGTGGCTGGCGCTGCTGGCCAAAAGGGAAGTAACTGCTGAACTACAGATCACGCCTCCGCCAAATGGGGCCGACCCCCTGGTTGTCCTCAGTCGGCCCGAATTTGAAGCCGCGGTGCGAGACGCTCTGCACAACTTTTCTCATCCTGACGCGCTGTACGCCAACCCGCTCCTGCAGTCGCGGTTGGTGGTCGAGCAAACTGGCGCATATGTCAGCGCGTCAGAGCGAGTGGCTGCCTTGAAGTCTCTGATAACCGAGTCCATCCAATCCTTGCAGGCATCACCGCGCGAGGCGAAATGCTATCGTGCCTTGTATCACACCTATCTGCACCCCGCACCCAGCCAGGAACAGGCGGCCGAGTTGTTGGACGTGCCCTTCAGCACTTTTCGCCGCCACCTGACGTTTGGCATCACGCAGGTCGTGCACATCCTGTGGCAGTGGGAAATCGGCGGATTGCCAAAGTGAGCAGAAAATGAGCACTTTTTGATCTGGAAAATGAATACCTGATCGGGGTAAACTGGGGCTGTGAGCGCTGACAGCCCCAGTTTCTTTTTGCCTGTCCTGATGTCCGCTATTGGGACCGAGGAGCTTGGAGAGGAAGCCTTACAGTGTCTGAAACAATCGCTCAATGCGTCACCCAATTGCTGGAAGCGTGGAACGCTCATGATGTGGAGCGGGTGACGGCCTTCTACGCGCCGGACTACGAAGGGGAAGATGTGGGCCAGGCCAGGCTGCAACAGGGGCTGGAAGGTGTACGGCAAACCATGGCCCGCTACTGGCATGCCTTCCCCGACTTGCACCTTACCCTAGAAGCGACGATTAGCCAGAGGGATCAGGTTGCCTTGTTTTGGACAGCGCGTGGTACCCATCGTGGAAAGATCATGAACATTCCGCCCACCGGCCGCCCCATCCAGGTGCGCGGCGCGTCGTTGCTCACCCTTCAGGATGGAAAAATCAGGCGTGGCTTGATCATTTGGGACATGGCTGGGCTGTTGCGCGCCATCGGGCTGCTGCCAGTACTCTAAAAGTGAGCACTTTAGGATCCATAAAAGAATAAGTTCCGGCACTTCTAACCGTTTTCCTCACGACATCCGCCACAAAGACAGGAAGTTGTTTATTTACGGATCCTTAGAGACACGGGGACTATGGAGATTTTTATAATGTCTCCGTGGTCTCCGTGTTATTGTGGTTCAACAATGATCAATGGGTAATTGCGCGTTCAAACAGTATCCGGTATAATATGTGATATTTTCGATCTGTTTTGCCATAAATGACTCCGAAGTACTTGTCCAATAATATGGGGTATGGGCATCTGCGCCGAGTTACAAGAGTCAGCGCCTGACTTACCTCACGGTAGCAACAATTCTGGGATAGAACATAACCTCAAGACAATCCACACTGACGAGGAGACCAAATCTATGCACTATTCAACGATGAGCGATCTGCCCATGATAGAAGAGGAAGGCGCCACGGGTGAAGTGGCCCGCATCTACGCTGAGGTTAAGCGTGAAATACAGATTCCCTTCGTTCCTAACGCGATAAAGACTCTGGCGGTCTCCCCGGCGGCCCTGTCTATTCATTGGGACTTTTATCGTAGCTTCTTGCAACATACGACCATGCCGCAGTCGCTGACGGCCATGATCCTGTTCACCATTGCCAAGACCGGCAATTGCGAGTATTGCAGCGCCAGTAACGAGTTAGTCTGCCGCACCCTGGGTATCGACGAAGAGACCTTGACCAGGCTGGTCGAAGACCTGGGCAATGTATCGCCCCAACGCATCCGGGTCATTATCGAATTTGCCCTGAAAGCCTCCCTCCACCCCCAGAGCCTGGTTGCGGCGGACTACGAGCGGGTCCGAGAACAAGGCGTCACCGACGAGGAACTGGCGGAGATTATTCTCATCGCAGCCGTAGGCAAATATTTGGATACCCTGGCCGATGCTTTGAAGATCGAGGTTGACTCGATGGTGGCTGAGGCCTTGGGACGCTGAATTGCAAACAAGAGGCGACGATGGAACAAGATAGCGGCCAGATACAGGCAGCCCGTTATGGGATGCTGTCCGAGGTGGTGCTGCTGATTGCCAAAACGGCCGATTTGCAGCAACTGCTGAAACAGCTTATCGGCCAGGTCAAATGGGTACTTGACTTCGACCGCTGCACATTAACCTTGCTCGACGGCGACGGCCAGACGTACCAGTTGCAGACCTTGCTAGAGACGCGGCGAGGTGTACCCCGGGTGGCCGAGGCAGCGCTTCCCCTGGCGCAGGGCATTCCTGGCGCTGTGATGCGCAGCCAGCAAATGCGCCTGATTACCGACTTAGCCGCCGTGCGGGATGAAATCCCCCTCCCGGCCGACCCGGCTATGTGGGACGGCTCGCTGGCCACCATCTTATCGCTGCCACTCCAGGCTTACGGCAAAGTGCTGGGCGCTCTCACCTTCGCTACAACCAGGCAGGATGGCTATACTCGTGAGGACATTAAGGTGGCGGTCTCTCTTGCCACCCACCTGGCTCTGGCCATTGACCGCTGGCAGCAGACGCAGCAGTTGCAGCAAGCCAACGACGAACTGGCCCGCCTGGCCTCCTTCCCCGAATTAAACCCCGGCCCTATTATTGAAGTGGACCTGGAAGGCCAGGTCCATTATATGAACCCGGCCGGTGCAGAGCTATTTCCCGAATGTCGCCAGCTTGGGTCCCAGTCCCCCCTCCTGGCGGATCTGTCATCCATAGAGACCCTCCTGCGCCAGGAAGGAAAGAGCTCTCACCTTCGTGAGCTAAAGATTGGCGACGTCTGGTACCAGCAAATGTTTCACCTGGTTCCTAATAGCGAGCGCATCCGTTTTTACGTCGTAGATATTACCGAACGCAAACGGGCAGAAGAAGCGCTGCAGCAGCAAAATGAATACCTGGCTGCACTCAATGCGACGACGCTGGGATTGATCAGTCGACTTGATTTGAACGAGTTGCTCCAGGCTATCGTCACCCGAGCCGGGCAACTGCTGGGGACGCCGCACGGTTTTATGTACCTGCTTGAACCAGGAGAAGAGGAGATTAAGCAGAAGGTGGGTATCGGCATATTCACCGACGGAATCGGATATCGCTTGAAGCGAGGCGAGGGGGTGTCAGGTCGGGTCTGGCAAACTGGTAAGCCTATGGTAGTGGCCGATTACGACGCCTGGGAACAGCGCGCTCCCGACCTGGCTTACAATCTGATCACGGCTGTGACGGCTGTTCCGCTTAAATCGGGCGACCAGGTCGTGGGGACCATCGGCATGGCTTACGGCGTCGAGTCCGAGCGGGTGTTCGGCGACGTCGAAGTCGAACTCCTGAGCCGCTTTGCCGAATTGGCGTCCCTGGCTCTGGACAACGCCCGGCTGTTTACCCAAACCCAAGAGCAGGCGCGGCGCCTGGCCCTGCTCAGCCAGATGGGCGAGCAACTTAACCGCACCACCGACCTGGGGAAAATCTTCGATATCGCGGCCGAGAAAATCAACCAAATCCTGCCTGCCGACCATATCAGTGTCGCCCTGCTTAGTGACGCTCGAGATCAGGTCGAAATTATCGTTCTGGAAGGCGAAGCCGGTGCCCTCCGGCAAGGTACAAGCCTGCCGCTGGCGGGGATGGACTTGGAACGAGCCCTCGTCGAAAACTCGTTTATCGTTCGCTCTCCCGCTCATGGAGATAGTTTCCCTCCCGATATGTGTTCCAGAATGAACGTGCCTTTGTTGGCTGGTGGTCAAACGATTGGCTCGTTGAACGTAACCTGCGATAGGCCGCACGCCTTTTCCGACCAGGACAAGAACATCATACTCCAACTGGCCTCCCTGTTGAGTTCGGCGATTGAAAATGCACGCCTCTTCGAGAAGAATGCCCAGGGGCGGGCTGAAGCTGAGGAGCAGGCGTGGCGACTGGCGCTGCTGAATGAAATGGGCCGGCAGATGAGTCGGGCCGGCAGCACAGACGAAATCATTAGAGTTGTCACCGAGTTCACACCTCAAATTGTCCCGGCCGACCGGGTCAGCGTGGCCCTGCTGACGGAAACCGGCGAGAGCCTGGAGGTATTTGCCCTCCAGGGCGCAGCAGGCATCATGCCAGTTGGGAAGCGGTTGCCCCTCCAGGGGACAATAGCCGGCCAGGCGGTCCGCGAGAAGCGCCTGATAAGGATGGCCAACCTCCAGGAGAGTGAAGCACTGGATGCCAGACAACTGGCCGGCCAAGGCCTGCGGGCGGCTATGACAGCGCCCATGGCCTTCGGCGAACGGGTAATTGGAACTCTAAATGCTGGCAGCGAACAGGCAGGCATTTACAGCGCACGCGATGAGAGCCTGCTGATGCAGATTGCCTCGTTCCTGGCCACGACCCTGGAAAACACCCGGCTATACATCGACGCCCAGGAAGCGCGGGCGGCAGCCGTGGCGGCCAACGAAGCCAAGAGCGCCTTTCTGGCCAATATGAGCCACGAAATCCGCACCCCGATGAACGCCATCATCGGCATGACGAGTCTGCTGCAGGATACTGACCTGAATCTGGAGCAACGTGACTTTACCGAGACTATCCGTACCAGTGGCGAGGCCCTGCTGACGATCATCAACGACATCCTCGATTTCTCCAAGATTGAAGCGGATAAACTGGAGTTGGAAAACCAGCCCTTCGATCTGCGCGAATGCGTGGAAAGCGCTCTGGACCTGCTGGCAAACAGTGCTGCGGAAAAGGGCCTGGACCTGGCTTATGTGATCGACCCTGACACGCCTGAGGCCATCGTCGGCGATGTGACGCGCTTACGCCAGATTTTTGTTAACCTGCTCAGCAATGCTGTCAAGTTCACCGAACGGGGTGAGGTCGTTCTCTCCGTGTCGAGCCAGCGGGTATCCAGCGCAGCACCTGATACTCACTTGCTCCACTTCGCGGTCAGGGATACCGGTATTGGTATTCCGCCTGACCGTGTGGATCACCTGTTTCAATCCTTTAGCCAGGTGGATGCCTCAACTACGCGCCGCTATGGTGGTACTGGGTTGGGACTGGCCATCAGCAGGCGGTTGAGCGAAATGATGGGGGGTGGGATGTGGGTCGAGAGCCAGTTGGGTGCCGGCTCTACCTTCCATTTCACGCTTCGAGCCACGGCCGCACCCGCTCCGGCCCGCGCCTACCTGGACGAGATTCAGCCTGTGCTGGCAGGCAAAAGAGTGCTCATTGTGGATGATAATGCCACCAACCGCCGCATCCTATCCCGGCAAGTAGAATTGTGGCAAATGCTGCCTGAGGCAACCGCTTCGCCCCTTGAGGCCTTGGACTGGATGCGTCAGCCCGCGCTAGCTCGCGCCGGCGGGCCAGGAGGACGTTCTTTTGACGTAGCCATTCTAGATATGCAGATGCCAGATATGGACGGCCTTACCCTGGCCAGGGAGATCCGTAGATTACAAGGTCCCTACTCCAAGCTGCCCCTCATCATGCTGACCTCTTTGGGACGCCGTGAAGTCAACGAGGATATGGATGAGTTTGCTGCCTTTCTCACCAAACCCATGAAACCGTCTCCTCTCTTTGATGCGTTGGTCGGCATCTTCACCGGGCAACCTACGCGCGTGATGCCCCGGGAGGCCGAAGAAGAACCACAGTTCGACGCCCACATGGGACAACATTGGCCTCTACGTATACTGCTGGCTGAAGACAATGCGACCAATCAAAAACTGGCATTGCGTCTTCTGGGACGTATGGGTTATCAGGCAGATGTGGCTGCCAACGGACTTGAGACATTGGAAGCACTGAAGCGCCAGGTGTATGACGTGGTGCTCATGGACGTGCAGATGCCGGAAATGGATGGTCTGGAGGCGACGCGCCACATCCGCCGTGAATGGCCGGAAGCGCAGCAACCGCACGTGATTGCCATGACAGCCAACGCTATGCAGGGAGATCGCGAGATGTGCCTGGCAGCCGGGATGGATGACTATGCCAGCAAACCAATTCGCATCGAAGAGCTGGTCAGGGCCCTTAGCAAAAGCCGCCCTCTGGAGGGAGGGCAGGAAGCAGTGGAACAGCCCGCCCTGTCTGCGCCCCCGCCTACCCAGGCCAGCGACGAGGCACCCCCCGGGCAGGTAGCCGACGGGCCTCAGCCTGTCGATGGAAGAGGGGACGCCCCCGAGTTCGAGGCGGCAGTTCTGGACCCAACTGCACTAGAAAACCTGCTGTCCGTGGTGGGCGGAGAGTTCAGCTACCTGGCGGAGTTAATCGACTCGTTCCTTGAAGATGCGCCCCAACTCCTGGCCGAGCTCAACCAGTTCATCGAAGATGGGGATGCCGCCGGCGTGCGCCGGGTGGCCCACAGCCTGAAATCGAATGGCGCGGACTTTGGTGCCACCAACTTTTCGAAGCTATGTAAAGAGTTAGAAATGATGGGTAAATCGGGCAGGTTGGATGGCGCGGCCGACTTATCGGCCCAGGTCATAGCTGAATATGAAAAAGTGGAAGTGGCGTTAACGACCGTGCGGCACCAGGGGGTATAAGCAGTGGATCACCATGCGATTGTCGCACAAACCTTCTGCAAGGTAATTACGAAATAGAGAGCGCAAAATGGCAGACGAACAAGGTCAAATTTTGGTGGTGGATGACAACCGGATGAATCGCATCAAACTATCGCGTAGCCTGGAGCAACAGGGCCATACGGTGGGGCTGGCCGAAGATGGCCAGAAGGCATTGGATATGCTTCAGACGCAGTCGTTCGATGTCGTACTGCTCGACATCATCATGCCCGGCATGGATGGTTACCAGGTGCTGGAACGCATCAAAAGCAATCCTGAGCTACGTGATATTCCGGTCATTGTCATTTCGGCGTTGGATGAGATAGACAGCGCCGTGCGCTGTATTGAGATGGGGGCAGAGGATTATCTGCCCAAGCCATTTAATCCTGTGTTGTTGCGGGCGCGCCTTAATGCCAGCCTGCAAAAGAAGAAGCTGCGCGACCTGGAGAAGGCCTACTTGCAACAGGAAGTCATGCTGCGGCAAAGTGAAAAATTGGCAACCCTGGGTAAACTCAGTGCCGGCATGGCTCACGAACTGAACAACCCGGCGGCTGCCGCCCTACGTGGCGCCGCACAACTGGGGACCACCTTCGCCCATCTCCAGCAGGCTCATCTGAAATTGGATGAGGTGAATCTCACCGATTCGCAGCTAGAATTGCTTTTAACTCTTGACAAATGGGCAAGGGACAGAGCCAGGCAACCGGAGGATATGGATTCGCTCACCCGCAGTGACCACGAAGCTGAACTGGAAACCTGGTTAGAAGGACAGGGTGTCGAAAACGCCTGGGAAGTGGCGCCTGGTCTGGCCAACCTGGGTTATGACAAAGATGAACTGACCACGTTGTTGGCAGATTTTAGCTCCTCCCATGCTATCGCCGTGATCGATTGGCTTAACTGTACCTTCATCATCTACAGTCTCCTGGATGAGATTGGGCAGGGCGCCGGGCGCATCTCGGAAATCGTCAAAGCGCTGAAGACATATACTTATATGGATCAGGCGCCGATACAATCCGTGGATGTGCATGAGGGCCTGGACAATACCCTTGTTATGCTGCGCAGCAAGCTCAAGCCAGGGATCACCGTGCATCGCGATTATGCTCCAGACTTGCCTCACATTCAGGCTTACGGCAGCGAACTCAACCAGGTTTGGACGAATATCATTGACAATGCGATCGATGCCATGAACGGCAAGGGTGGGATCACTTTGCGAACGCGACACGACGACCGGTGGGCGATCGTTGAGATTACAGACAATGGCCCAGGCATTCCGGAGGCCATACTACCCAACCTTTTTGATCCGTTCTTCACCACCAAGCCACCCGGCCGGGGGACCGGCCTGGGTCTAAATATCTCTCACAATATTGTGGTGCAAAAGCATAAAGGGCGAATCGACGTCTACTCGCAACCGGGCCAGACTCGCTTCGAGGTACGACTTCCTCTCAATTCTGCGCCAGACGAGTAGGTGCAGGCACCTGGTCCAGCCTGAGTAGTAAGAATTGCCGATTAAATTGGAGTTCTCACGATGGCCAAACCCATCATTCTAACCGTCGACGACGAGCCGCAGGTGCTCAATGCGGTCGAGCGCGACTTGCGTGGCCACTTTCAGGGTGAATACCGTATTGTCAAAGCCACCTCAGGGACGGAAGCGTTGGAGGCAGTGCGCCAGCTCAAACGCCGCAATGCGCCTATTGCCCTGTTTCTGGCCGACCAACGTATGCCGACTATGAGCGGCACAGAATTTCTGGCCGAGGCACGCAAGCTCTACCCCGAAGCACGTAAAGTGCTGCTCACTGCCTATGCCGACACCGAGGCCGCCATTCAAAGCATCAATACGATTGGGTTGGACTATTACCTGATGAAGCCGTGGGATCCGCCTGAGCAAACTCTGTATCCGATATTGGACGATTTATTGAGTGACTGGCTAGCGAGCGTCCGCCTGCCCTACGATGGCATTCGAGTGGCAGGTACCCTCTGGTCGCCCAGTTGTCATCGGGTCAAAGATTTCCTGGCCCGTAACCGAATTCCGTATCAGTGGCTAGATATTGAAAAGGATGGGGAAGCCAAAGCACTGGTCGAGGGGCTCTACCCGGAGGGGCACCGGCTGCCGGTGGTGTTTTTCCCGGATGGGGATGTGTTGGTCGAGCCCGACCACCTGGCCCTGGCCGAAAAGTGCGGTCTACAAACCCAGGCCACACAACCCTTCTATGACCTGATTATCGTCGGCGGCGGGCCGGCCGGCCTGGGAGCAGCCGTGTACGGTGCGTCCGAGGGGTTGCGCACGATTATGATTGATAAGGAGGCTACCGGCGGACAGGCGGGCACCAGTTCGCGCATTGAGAACTATCTGGGCTTTCCCAAGGGCTTGAGCGGGGCCGAATTGGCGCAGCGGGCCACCGTCCAGGCCAGGCGCCTGGGGGCTGAGATCCTGACCGCCCAGGAAGTGATCAAGGTGCGCGTTGAAGATCCCTACCGGTACGTCATTTTGAGCGACGGGACGGAGTTGGGATGTCGGGCGCTGGTGGTTGCGACCGGTGTTACGGTCCGCAAACTTGGCGTGCCCGGTGCGGAAGCCCTGACCGGGGCCGGGGTGTATTATGGAGCGGCTTTGACCGAAGCGGCAAACTATCGGGACCAGCATATATTCGTCGTCGGCGGAGCCAATTCCGCCGGACAGGGAGCCATGTTTTTCTCCCGATACGCGAGCAAAGTCACTATGCTGGTGCGTGGCAGCGCCTTGGAAAAAGGCATGTCGCAATACCTGGTCGACCAAATCTACGGCACTGAAAATATTGAGGTACTGACGCACACAGAAGTGGTCGAGGTTAAAGGCAAAGACCGGCTCGAAGCCATCACCATCGCGAATAGGGAGACGGGCGAAACCCAAACGCTGCCGGCGGCAGCCCTTTTCCTTTTCATCGGAGCAGTTCCTCACAGCGACCTGGTAGCGGGGGTGGTGGAGCGAAACAAAGCCGGGTTCATCCTCACCGGGCCGGATTTGATCCAGGACGGTCGCCACCCCAGGAACTGGAAGCTGAACCGAGACCCCTATTTGTTAGAGACCAGTCTGCCCGGCATCTTCGCCGCCGGCGACATCCGGCAGGGTGCGGTCAGACGGGTGGCTTCAGCCGTGGGGCAAGGGGCAATAGCCGTCAGTTTAGTTCATCAATACTTGAAGACAGTATAGTAGCAAAATGAGCAAAAAATGAGCAATTTTTGATCTGGAAAGTGAGCAATTGATGGGAGTAAACTAGAGCTATCCGTAGCGTGGATCAAATTTAACTATTAACACGAAAGGAGCGCCTATATGCAATACGTGCTGGTTCGACTCGAACTCGAAGATTACACCAGGTGGAAGGCGGTATTCGACGAATTCGGCGGTTTTCGCAAGACGGTTGGGTCCAAGGGCGGCCAGCTCTTCCAGAAATCTGGTAACCCGAATGAGGTCGTAGTTCTCCTCGAGTGGGATGACCTGGAGAAAGCGCGCCGGTATTTCCAGTCCGACGAGTTACGGCAGGGCCTGCAGCGCGCTGGCATCTCAGGCCCACCCGACGTGCAATACCTGAACCAGGTTGAAAAATTGTCTATGTAATTGACGGATTAAGACGCATCTAATTTATTAAAGGAGAACAGTCAAATGTCAGCAGAACAGAACAAGGCCATCGTCCGCCGATGGTGGAAGGACGTTTTTGAAAAAGGGAATCTGGCCCTGGCGAATGAGATCTTCGCCGCCGACTTTACCAACCATGATCCCTCTGCGCCTCCCGGCGGGTGGCCGCGCGGCCCGGAGGGCGCAAAGGCCCTCGTCGCCACTTATCGTGGGGCTTTTCCTGATGTTCAATTCACCATTGACGATCAGATTGCCGAGGGAGACAAAGTCGTGACCCGCTGGACGGCGCGGGGTACCAACACGGGGGAGCTGATGGGTATGCCCCCCACCGGGAAGAAAGCGGTCGTGACGGGGGTCGACATCGACCGCATCGCCAACGGCAAGATCGCTGAGACGTGGGGCAACTTTGACACCCTGGGTATGCTGCAACAAATCGGCGCGATCCCTGCGCCAAAATAGGCATCCCGGTAGCAACGTCGTGGGGAGGCGGGTCGGTTGACTCGCCTCCCCACGCCAGCTAGGTTGAGCCTATGGCGAAACCCAACGATGAACCAGTGGAAGTCAAACATAGGCAGTGATCAAATGCTACACTCGAAACCTGGATCGGACAATCGGGTCTTGCTCCAAACACGTTGGGTCGCCGCCCTGGTCATCCCCTTCCTGGTGTTAGCCTTCGCTATTCTGGTTTTCATACCCAACCAGACGGGGCAGCGCTTTGCCTGGGAGATTAAGCCGCCTATGACGGCTGCCTTCATGGGGACCGGCTACCTGGGCGGTGCCTACTTCTTCGCCCGGGTGGTGACCGCCCGGCGCTGGCATCGGGTGGCCACCGGGTTCCTGGCCGTGACAGCCTTCACCTGGTGCACGCTGCTGGCCACCCTCCTGCATTGGGATCGCTTCGATTTCCGGCACCTGGGCGGCCTGTTGTGGCTGGCTTTATACCTGGTCACGCCCTTCCTGGTACCCTGGATCTGGTGGCGCAACCTGAAAGGATCGAAAGGTGAATAGTCTACATATTCGCGATGCGCGCGACAGCGACCGTGATGCAATCCGCGACGTAACCCTATCAGCCTACGAAGAGTACGCGGCACTCATGCCCCAACACTGGGAAGACTATCGGCGGGCCGTGCTGGCCACGCTGGCCGATGTGAGGCCAGCCGAGCAGATCATCGCGGAGCAGGATGGTGCCATTGTGGGCACCGTCCTGCTGTACCCGGCCGGAGTGGTTTTGGACAGGCCTGATGGTACCCTGGCCAGCATTGACTGGCCGGAGGTGCGTTTGTTGGCTGTTGCCCCAGCAGCGCGTGGTCAAGGCGTTGGCACTGCGCTCATGCAAGAATGCGTGCGACGTGCGCGCCGGTCCAGGGCCGCGGCGCTTACGCTGCACACGACCGATATGATGCAGGTAGCCATGCGCATGTACGAGCGGATGGGCTTTGTACGCGCTCCGGAACTCGACTTCCGTCCCGCCGAGGACGTGATTGTCAAGGGTTATCGCCTGAACCTCAACGGTACAACAGCATAAATAGCAGGCCCGGCTACCCTGTGCCAGGCGCAAATGCTCATGAGGTTGCGCGACGGGCTCCGAATGACGGACGCGCCGCCGTTCAATTGTCGGTTAACTAAGCTGCCGGTTCTCCGCCAGCGCCGCCCGCTCGACCATCCACGGATGCACCTCAACCGTGAACTCGCCAGCTTTGACCGCCGGATCTGCTTCCGCGAGGGATCGAGCTTCCTCCAGGGAATTCACCCGGTAGACCCCCATGCCACGCAAATCTCCGTTGTCTTGCACCGGGCCCACGATGATCAGCCTGCGCGACTGCTGCAGGGATCGCAGGTACGCCAGGTGCGCCTCCTGAAGACGCTCCGATTCAGGAGTTACTTGTGTCGGATAGTTGGGTCCTTTGCGCAGAAATACCATATATACTGTGGTAAAACCTGGTTGAGACATTTTGACACCTCTTGGTTTCCTTAACTCTGGCGTGGCTGCAGCAAGCTGAATATATTGCCGTAGAGTCCCTCGTTTCTACACAGCATAGCGTAAAATCTTTTGCTTATCTTTAAGCTTAGCTAATGCCAACCTTAAGGAGAGCTTAAGCTATTCCACCTTCGTAGCTGCCTACCCTCCGCAAGCTAAAGCGGTGATGCGACCCTAAACGTTGAGTTTGGACAGAATTTCAGGCGTACCCTGACTGCAAAAGTAACCTGCGGCAGGGTCGGCTGAGTAGTTACCTGCGTTCATCGTGTGTGCCGACAACGGATATACGCCTAAAGCTGGGAAAGTGAGTAAAAAATGAGCACTTTTTGATCTGGAAAGTGAGCAGTGATTGGGATTAAGATAAGTTTGCTAAGACTAACTCTTTGTTTTTAGGAGGTACGAGATGGGTGTGTTAGATTTTCTGACTTCAACCAAACGTCCGGCGACCGGAACGCCGGCATTATCTCAGCAGGAGGTTCGGGACAGGCTTATGAGTCTCAACCGGCCTACAGCTCCCTATCGCCTGATGGACGGTTCGGCAGAGAACGTGGATCTGATCGCCGAGTGGAAGATCGTGGATGCCCAATGGTACGAGATCTTCGCCAAAGGCGGGTTGTCGAAGGTGTTCAAGATTTACCTGAAACTTGATCCCGAAACACACGAGGTGCGGGCCATGGATCGGGAGTATTCGGTCTCCTGGAAGGCCGGTGTGCCGACGCTGTCCATCGCCGCTAGCGCCTTCAAGGGCCAGACCCAGTCGGTTGAGTTTGGCAAGGGGTATGCGTTCACCGAGACCTTAGCACCGGGGCAGATCTACAACTACAAGTTTGATACCCGTGAGATCAAAAAGCCGATCCAGGAGGCGGTGATCAATTGCGGTTGGACATACAAGGGGGTTGCCTTCGGGAAGTTGTAACTCGCGCGGCTAATCCAAGAGCTCAGCTATTGATGACTTTGAAAGGAGAGCATGCCGATGACTCAGCGGATAAACACGATCATCGTCGGCGGCGGGCAGGCCGGGCTGGCCACCAGCTACTATCTGTCTCAACAGGATCACGAACACGTCGTGCTTGAGCAGGCGGCTGAAGCTGGTAACGCCTGGCGCAATGGCCGCTGGGACTCGTTCGCCCTTCTCACTCCCAACTGGTCTACCCGGCTGCCCGGGGCGGAATATCAGGGCGACGACCCTAACGGCTTCATGTCACGTGCAGAAATCGTTAGATACTTTGAGCAATACGTGGAACGCTTCAGACTGCCTGTGCGCTACGGCGTACAGATCACCGCCGTCGAACAAAATCCGAACGGCAACGGTTATCAGGTCCGGGCAGATGGGACAACCTTCGAGGCGGCCAACGTGGTGATAGCGACCGGGCTGTACCAGCAGCCCAGGATACCGCCCTTTAGCGCCCACCTGCCGGCGGAGATCATGCAGCTTCACTCAGGCGAGTATCGCAACCCGCAGGCGCTGCCACCGGGCGGGGTGCTGGTGGTGGGCAGTGCCCAATCCGGCTGCCAGATCGCCGAAGAGCTTTACCAGAGTGGGCGCCAGGTCTACCTGTGTGTGGGAAGCGCGGGCCGCGCCCCGCGTCGTTACCGGGGCAAAGACATTTATGAGTGGTTAAGTCTGAGCGGGTTCCTGGATAGGACAGTAGATAAATTACCATCGCCTAGAGCTAAGTTTGCCGGTAACCCGCACCTGTCCGGTAAAGATGGCGGCCGTACCCTCAATTTGCATCAATTCGCCCGGGATGGAGTGGTGGTGTTGGGTCGCATCGCAGGTGTGCAGGCGGGCAAGGTTGTGCTAGCCCCAGACCTGATGGAAAACCTGGCCAAAGCTGATAAATTTGAGGCGGAGGCCGTCAAACTGGTTGACGACTACATCGAGAAGAGTGGGCTGGACGCACCGGAGGAGCGTTTGCCTCAACTGCGAGATGGTTATCAGGCGAAAGTAGTCAGCGAGTTGGATTGCAGAACTGCCGGTATCGGCAGCGTCATCTGGGCCACGGGCTATGCCTTTGACTTTAGCCTGGTCAAGCTGCCGGTCCTGGACGGCGACGGGTATCCGGTGCAAAAGCGCGGTGTCACCAACTATCCCGGGTTGTACTTCGTGGGCTTGCCGTGGCTGCACACCCAAAAGTCCGGGCTGCTCATCGGCGTGGGGGAGGATGCGGCTTTTATTGCATCCAAGATCATTGCATCAAATTAAGGAGCGGCTGTCTGTCTTCGATGTAGTTGCCAATGCAGTTGGTGCGCAGTAACCGGCTGATCATCAGCGACGTGGCACAAGCAGGGTTTTCACAAGACGTAAGATGCTATTTTTCTCGCTCCACTACTATCCAGGCGATGTCTGCCAACGCGTCGCGGATAGCCGAGGACGGGAAAGCTCGCGAAGCCTCGCGGGCTTGCTGGCAGAAGCGACGTGCTTCTTGCCGCGAGCGTTCGATGCCGTCGGAGCGCTGAACCCAGGCCAGTAACTCCTCCACTTCGGCCGGCGTCGCACCATCGTCGATGCGGCCAATGGTCGCCCGCAAGGTGGACGGCATGCTGTCGGCAGCGGCATAAATGAGCGGCAGGGTGATCTGCCGTCGCCATAAGTCGCCGCCCGCTGGCTTGCCCATCACGGCCGGGTCGCCCACGTAGTCCAGCACATCGTCAGTGATCTGAAAGGCCATCCCCAGGTTAAAGCCGTAGCGTCCCAGCGCTTCTATCTCCGCATCTGATGCACCACTAACCACACCCGCCGCCTTCAAACCCTCTTCGAACAATACGGCCGTTTTCCCCGCAATTT
>JAHELX010000230.1:7497-9052 GCA_024643945.1 Anaerolineales bacterium | reverse complement strand
AGCGAGCTGCCGGGTGATAAGCGAGTAGGTCCATCATGGTTTCTCCTCCTGGCTTTCGGGCATCCAGAACGGGCCGTGAGTCAGCTTTCCGTCGTGGTATGCCACCTCTGCCTGCCAGCGGCCGGCAGTCCGGGGATATTCTTGTTGCCACTGGGCGAACAAATTGCGAGCAGCGGTGTGCATCCGCACCCAGGCCGCCCGGTCGCGCTCGTATAGTTGATGCTCAAGGACGCGTCGCAGCGCCTCGTCTATCACATAGCCACCGTTCGGTTCGTTCCATTTGACCAGCGTGGTCTGGATCAACGCCTGTCGCACCTGGCGACACTGGCGGTATCCCCAGTTCTTGTAGTCAAGCTGGCTGAAGTAGGCAGAGAACATATAGGGGATCATCATGTCGCTAAAAGCATGCAAAACGCACAAGGCTCGTAGATGATCCATATCTGCGGCAGCGACAGGCAGGTCGTGCAAAAGAACCATCACACACTGGTCTAGTGCGGCAGATTTGTTGGCATGGTGTGTACCCAGAATATAGTTCGACCACGGGTATCCGCCGCTGAGGGCCTGAATTTCGTCGGCAGAGGGTGTAGGTTGCGGCACTTGCTTCTCGATTTGTTCCCGGGTGCAGGGCAGGTCGAAGTATAATAGATCTCGCTCTTCAGACTTGAGGCGCAGTTCCGGGCGTTTCCAGACGTATTCCTTACCACGCCCGGCCAGGACGATGAGAGCGTTGGGCAACACAGCCAGCGGCGAAAGGCAGCGGTCTTCCAGCAAGGCCAGCAGGTCGCTGGAGGATTCATCCACGTGATCGAACATCATGACGAGCGTGCGTCCGGGCTTTTTGGCTTCCTGGACGAGCAACTCAGTCCATTGTTCCGTCTTGATATTATCTGGTAATGAGGGGGGGGCTGGCCCGGCGAGCACGTGGTATATTTGTTGGACGATAGCCCGCACAGATTCGTCTACAGGGCCATCATACTCGTCTGACAGGTTGACGCAGGCACAAAGGACTGGCAGGGAAGTGGTCTGGAGGCTATACTTGATTTCGCGAAGAAGCCAACTTTTGCCGGAGCCACGCGCGCCGTGGAAGATGACCACGCGCCGCTCCTCGTGGAGCCCGGCTGCCAGCTTTTGCACCTTGTCAACCACCAGCCGCACCTCATCGGCGCGGTTCACAAACTTGAGATGGTCATAAGGGAGTCGTTCTGATTGAATATCCATATGCATCGCTCCCTCCCTCAATGAGACGACAGGGCCGCAATTAAGCAAAACGGGACGCTTGCTGATGGAATATCAGTAGCATCCCGTCCTTAATGACATTGTTACCTCAGACGCTTGCGTCATTTCATAAGCTGCTGTGCCACTCTCACCCGCGCCTACGCGCCTTTAGAATGTGTTTGAGAAGTCGTGGGGCAGCCTTTCCAGCCCGCCTGAGCAGCCTGGCCCACCCATAGGTCCCCTGCGGGGATAGGTCCCCTCTGGGGAAAAGGCTGTCCCACCCTATTTTTCAGACATCTTCTTGGGGAGAGCCAGCAATCAACCGATCAGAACGATACCA
>JAHELX010000230.1:0-7397 GCA_024643945.1 Anaerolineales bacterium | reverse complement strand
CGCTGAGGGTCAGCCGGGAGTTGGCGAAGCGTGGCGCACAGGGCACGCACCCGGTCAGGGTCTGGTGGGTTGGGCAGACGTGTCGCTGAGCGGTCAAAGGTTTCGGCTAGTGGAGAAGGTCCCCCAGCGCGTTCCAGTTGGGGTAAAAATCGTTCCCACCCCGGCGCGTTATGATCAAGGGCACGGCGCACCATATGTCTGGTCTCGTCGTCCAGCGCCTCGAAGCGACCAGGGCGATAAGCCATCTCGAGCAATAATTCGTAGGCGACAGAGCGCGTCAACTTTTCCAGATGGGCGTCCAGGGTAGTAGCAGCGCGAGGCAAAGTATAGACAACGGGGAATACTTGGTGACCGTCTTCGCCGATACGACCGGCGTAGGCCAGACGAACGCGGAATGCAGACTTACCGCCACCCGTAGGCGCCAGGATAGTTGAAATCCAGTCGCCCCACACAGCCGCGAAATCGTCGTGGCCGACCAGGTAAGTGCCTAGATGCGGATCATCGCCGGCATTGAGGGTCGCCGGGGTGAATGGGTTAAAGCGCAACCCGACGTCCGCAAGCCAAGCCTCCAGTTTGGCAGTGAGTTCATCGTCCGGTTCAGATGTCGCCGTGTCATCTTTCAGGTTTTCGGGATCAATCAGATGCCGAGCATTTCCTGGTGATTGCGGCGCCTGGTGGATGTCGGCGGCCTGCGGCATTGTTGCAATCTCCCGGTCGCGCTTCAGTCGACCAACTTTTGTGGCGCTACTAATAGCTCCTCCCAGTGTATTATACTCACGATTGATGCTTGACACCCTTATAGTCATCTCGCATTAACCTCACACTTACCTCTCACCAGGCATTTTCCAGTTTTACCCCTTTGCCCCGTTGGGTGACGACAAACACCGGATGTTTCGGATCGGGCTCGATGGTTTTCCGCAAGCGCCATAGTGCGGTGTCCAACAATCCCTGGTAGTCTTTGGGATAAGCACGCCGATCATCTCCTCCAGGATACATAGCCGGGAGGTATGCCTTGTGATAAAGTTCATCGCGGGTGCAGACACGGTCTCGATGCTGATAGAGATAGCCCAGCAGCGCCATCTCCACCTGGCTTATGTCTTTGACTTCGCGATGACCGATGACGACACGCCCCGTCTCCAGGTCGACACTCAGGCGAGGCGGCCGATGCCTGCGGATGTCTTTCCATTCCCGTTCAGTAAGCGACCGCCCTCGCGAAAGATAGTATGAGGCCAACGGCCGGGCCTGTTCCAACCAGCCACGGGGCACATCACCGCCATAGCGAGCTAACCACTCGACTAGCTTCTCATCACGGCAAACGTCCGTCAGTTGCGATGCCTTTCTATTTGTGGCCAGCACCAACCGTCGCTCGACCACCGCAATGAGTTCGGGCTCGAACCAGCGCAATGGAATAGGATCCAGGCGTCGCCGCTTGATGCTGCTGGTCGCCAACAGGTCACGACTCAGAACAGCGGGCAACACGAGCTTGTACACAAAACGGGGCTCCTCAAATAGATTGAGCGAAGACAGCAGCGCGCTGAGACCAGGGTGCACTGCCTCAATATCTCCCAGGTTGTCCGAGCTGACGAGCACGCAGACCCCAGCCAAGCCGATTTCGCCAACCGCTTTGACCAACTCGGCGATGCGATATTCGGGTTCGGCCTGGTCAAGAAAAGCATCATGCACGGGACGGGCCAGCTCCGTACCAGGGTGCAGGAGGTTCTCGTCATGAACCAGATACCTGTGGACAAACCAGGCCAGCGTGTTTTGCACGTCATCCGGCGCTCTTTGGAATTCGCCAGGCCAGCGCGCGATATGGCGCGACAACTCAGCCGCACACGCAGCCAGTACCCGCTCCAGCTGGGCTTCGGCGGTGGGGGAATCGGCCGGGGTATCGGGTGGCAACGGATCGGGCTGCCACTCTACCACCAGCCGCTCTGGCTTGTGATCGGCCGGGCGCAGCCGGCGCAGCAGCGCCTGGTATAGCGCCGTCTTGCCAGAGCCAGCCTCGCCAAAGACCAGCACCGAACGCGCACCGGCGATCAGGTCGAAGTCTGGAGGCGGCACGAAGCAGGCATCCAGCCAGGGCTCCTCCTCAGCGCGCAGGGCGTCGAAGGCAGAGAGGGCAGGAGATGTATTCTCGTTTGGCTGGGGCGATGTTTTGGTGCCCACCTGGAGAACCCCGAATCAGTTTGATTTCACAAGCACAGGCATCCAGAACGAAGTGTGATCCAGCCTTCCACTGTGGTATGCATTCTCTTCCTCCCAACGGCCGGCGGCCCGAGGATATTCTTGTTCAGTCGGTATTCGATCTCACGCGCCAGCCAGGTCTTGCCGGAGCCGCGCGTGCCGTGGAAGGTGACCATCCAGTACTCCCCCCGGGAAGCCAGCAGATAGATTTCGTGCTTTGTCAACCACGAGTTGCACTTCGTCGGCGCGGTCCACCAACTTGTGACGATTGTAAGTGAGACGTTCAGGCTGAAGGTCCATAGCCCACTATTCCTTGCCTCAAGGAGGCCGTCATTGCTGCGAGTTAAGCTCCTCTTGCCAGGCCTCTATATCGGCAACGCTCAATTGCGGCTCATCTGGAGCACGTTCGACGTGTATCTCCAGAAGCCGGTTACCCAGGCGGACCAAATCGCGCGGAGTGGTAGCCGCGTTGACCAACAAATCATCCACACCTATGCCCTGAGCACTCAGGTCGCACAATGCTTCCAGGCTGTCGCGCCCGGTGGTCGCGTGCGGGTCGTTCGCCCGGCGGACGCGTTCCCGGAGCGCGTGGCGCAAGGCCTGTCTATCCCACGATAGGGTGACTGCGTCAATTCCATTCAAGTCTCCCAAGTAGGGCTCGAGGGCTTTGGGCACAAACAGTTTCAAATGAACACCGATGGCGGCCAGGGGTGCGCTCAGTTCAAGAAGGGGGCGAAGCCGGGCAGCCGCTGCCGAGGCCTCATCACCCGGCACCCCGGCCACGTCAACCAGGGCATACAGATGTGAGAACTCAGCCGGCAACGCGCCGCTCAATAAATCCAGCCACGCTTGCTCGCTCAGTTCACCTGCAGTGCGGACGCCCGCATCGAGCAGTCCCAGTGCACGCAGCAGACGGCCACTCACCGCCCCAGTGGACGCCTGCCGCAATTGGCGGGCCAGACGTTCCTGCGAACCGGCGCAAATCACGAGTAATTCTGCTAACTGTTCCTGGCGAGGCGGCGCCAATTCCAGAAGACCGTTGGGTTTGATGGCCAGATAATGAACCGTCGCCCGCGCGCTGGCCTGGGCCAACGTTTCCAGGTAGATGCGGCGGTCGCCTTGGAATGAGACATCCAATCGCAACGGGCAATAAATAGGGAAGGCGCCTGACTCATACGGCCTTTCAGGCGGATCGTTGCAGTTATGCATCAGGAGCAGGGCGGCGGCAGTCCTGCCGGAGCCGGGTTCGCCCAAGACCATTACGGGGCGCGCACCGCGTATCCTTTCAAAAGCGATGTCCAAGGCAAACCCAGGCAGCAATGGGTCGAGTTCCGCAACTTCTGGGCCAAAAGGGTTGAAAGCAAACTCGGCTAGATCGAGCCAGGATTTCCATGCCCGGGGAATATCCGGACGAGTTGGGGGCCAGGGGGCCACCCAACGTGGGGATTGCTGGCATTGAGCCAGTAATCTTTCAGCAGCGGCCCGGGCCTCGGACGAAACATTCTCGTCGTCCGCCAGTTGCTTGAGTTTCTGCTTACACTCTGTCTCACGCAGCAAGTCCAGGCCATGTTCCGTCGTGCCTAACTGTCGATCTACCTCCCCGACGTACTCGACGCGGATCAGATGCCCCAACAAATCAGCCACCCGCTCTCGAATCAGGGTGCCGCGAGCCATATTGCCGTAGTCGCGATCCATCCCTTGTAGGCTGGCGACCACCTGCGTTGGACCATGCTCCTGTAACCAAGCGTTCCGGTCCTCAGCGAGGGCAAAGTGTATCGCTGTCGCCACCGTCCAGACTGGCGAATAGTTCGGGTCGAGATCACTCACCAGGTTGACGATGACTTGGGTATCGTGGAATTTGGCCTCAGCAAAATGTCGGGCAGCTTCTTCCAGGAGAGGGGGCTGCCAGAACGATGACCTGATCTCTTGCCACACATCTTCCAGGCGTGCGGCGACGTCGGGATCTTTCCAGTCATCTTCAGCTTCTGTTTTTTCGCGATATTCATGATAAGTCTGTGCGGCTTTGGCTGGATCCTGCGAAGCCAACAATCTCAAGTGTCTTATTTTGATCAGGCAAGCCTTTTTAACCTGCTCGCGCTTCTGTTGCACCTCGCGTATTTTTGCCTCTTGCTCGAGTTGCCGCTGTCGGGCCCCCCGGTATTCTTCTATCGCAAACGCCGCCAACGCAGCCGCCATTCCCACCAAAGGGGTAGCTGGGCCAAGCAGTCGGTCCTCGATGGATCGCCACCATGCCTTCGATTTCTTCTCCGTGTTGATAGATAAGCCACGGGTATCTGTAATAAGGCGTCCGTCTGGAGCATAGAGGCTCAACGTGATTGGCACTGATGCTGCCACCTCTCCCGACGCACGGCGAACGTAGAGCGTGGACGGCGTGACCGCATGCATCGCTGGCGTCAAGGCGACTCTGGGAGCAGCCGGCAGCCCCTCCTTATTAGTAAATACCAGGCTGCCGTCGTAGGCCTCAATGAGAAGCAGATAGGGATTTGGCGTGGGGGTAGGGGTCGGTGTCCCACTCACTGGCAACGTGGGTGTAATAGAAGGCAAAGACGCGGGCGAAGGGCTGAACCCTGGCGTAGCCCATCTCAGCCAGATTGACATCGGCTGTGCTGATTCATCAACAGGCTTTAATTGCACCTCCTCGGGATATATAACTTCCAACGCCAGAGAGCCGGCCGTGTCCGTCAGTATGCGCGTCATCCAGAGAAGCGAACGATCGTCATCTACGGACTGACTGGCCTGATGAATCAGAGCCGGCACATAACAAATGACCCCAATCAGCATCAGAGCCAGGAACAACGGAAGCAACTTTAGAAAGTTGGTCCCTACCCCTTTGAGGCGAGTGAGGAATTGCTGGGTCTGGCCCAACGTGGCCTCAGATGATTGTTTAGTCTGACCGTTAGGTTGATGGCTCATCGGGGTCCTCCTCTTATGGTCATTCACAACCGATTAGGATACCCCAATTTGTCCCTTTCAACTGTCATTCTACCACAAACTACCCTTCAAAGTAAAGGGCATGCGATTCTCTGGCGCGTTAAGGGCTTGTAAAGAAATAAGTTCCGATTTTCCACGCTCGGAGTCTGGGTAAAACCCGGAAGTTATTCTTTACAGCTCCTAAGAATACTTCTCAGTCACAGGGCAACGTAAACACAATCTGAGTCCCCTCACCCACCTGACTCTCGGCCCAAATGCGCCCCCCATGCGCCTCGACGATGTAACGGGCGATGGTCAGCCCCAGGCCGGAACCACCCCCCGCCCGCGAGCGGGATTTGTCGGCACGGTAGAAGCGGTCGAAGATGTGGGGCAAGTCCTCGGCGGGGATGCCGGGGCCGGTGTCAGCCACGGAGACCAGGAGAACGGGACTGGAAGGCTGGAAGATTGGAAGATTGGAAGACTGGGAAATTGGGAAACTGGGAAATTGGGAAATTGGAAGATTGGGAGTAGGGGCAGTCTTCCCCCTTTCCCATCCTTCCAGTCTTCCAATCTTCCAATCTTCCTCCGTTGCTCTTCTGACAGAAACGGTAATCTGACCACCCGTTGGCGTATGGCGCAGGGCGTTGCTCAACAGATTGTGCAACACCTGGTTCAGCCGGTCGGCGTCGGCCGAGACAGCGGGGAGGTTAGGGGAGACATCCAACGCGAGGGCAATTTCCTTTTCGGCGGCGACCGGCTCCACGGCAGCGACGACGCGGCGGGCCAGGTCGCCCATGTCAACCCGGCTGCGCTCAATGGTCAATTGTCCCGCCTCGGCCAGTGCCAGGTCACGCAGGTCGGCCACCAGCCGCGAGAGGAGGAGCGTCTCGTCGTGGATGGGAACCAGTTGCTCCGGCGTGAGGGGAAAGACGCCGTCAAGGAGGGCTTCCACCTGTCCCTGGACGACGGTCAGCGGGGTACGCAATTCGTGGGCAATGTCGGCCATCATGTGGCGACGCAAGCGTTCGTGATCCTCCAGCGCTTCAGCCATGTGGTTGAAGGCACGGCTCACTTCGCCCACCTCGTCCCGCGAAGTAGTCGCTACCCGCTGCGACAGGTCGCCGCCGGCGATGGCATGGGCTGCTGACTGAAGATGCCGTAACGGGGCGATGATCTGCTGCACCAGGACCACACCCAGCAATAACGCCACCAGCCCGGCGACGACGGCCGCTAGCAGCACACCCTGGTTAAGCGCCGTCAGAAAATCACTGGCCAATACCGCCGAGGGTCCCGAACTAGGGGTCACCACCAGCAAAGTGCCGACGCGCTTCCCGTCAACAATCACTGGCGCTCCCTGGGCCAGTTCATTCTGGGGAAGCGTCTGCCCCACGATCACCCCCTGGGAATCGAGCACGACACGACCGTCAGCATCGGCCAAAATAACGTGATCTTCCGCGGCTGTCCCCATCCCGTGACCGCCAGGCGTACCGGCGGAACCACTCGACTGGCCCTGGCCAGACCTGGGGCCGCCTCGCCCCTGACCCATCATGCCCGGAGATGTAATTGTAATGGGCAGATCAGCCAACAACCTCTCAACGCCAGCCCAACTTCCGGTTTGGGCATAGTAATTGGCAAAGAGAGTTGCCCAACTCTCGGCGCGCAACTGCCCGCGCTGGCTGACGTACAGCCTGAATTGGCTGTCGACCGTCTGCGCGGCCACCACGTAGGTAATGGCTGCCCCAACCAAAATGACCAGGGCAAACGCACCGATGAGTTTGACGCTGAGGCTACGCATCGTCCAACTCCGCAAATTTGTATCCCACCCCGTAAACAGTGAGAATGTAATGGGGGTGCTTCGGGTCTTCCTCCAGTTTCTGGCGCAGATTTTTCACGTGGGCATCTATGGTGCGGTCGTAGCCTTCGTAGGCATAGCCCTGTACTTTGTCCAGCAATTGCATACGGCTGAAAACGCGACCTGGACTCTCCATCAGTGCTGCCAGCAGGTCGAACTCGGTAGGCGTCAACTCCACAGACCGGCCGGCTACGCTGGCCTGGCGTTTGTCCAGATCCAGAGTGATGTCGCCGACGGTGAGAATACGGCTGGTTGGCTCCGACCCGCCAGCGCGACGCAGCACAGCGCGCACCCGAGCCACCACCTCGCGCGGACTGAAGGGCTTGGTCACATAGTCGTCGGCACCTAACTCGAGGCCGATGAGCCGATCGGCCTCTTCCACGCGAGCGGTAAGCATGATGAGCGGCACATCGCTCTCGCGGCGAAT
>JAHELX010000229.1 GCA_024643945.1 Anaerolineales bacterium | reverse complement strand
CCCAGCGCCAGCGCCAGGAGGAGGGTGGGGAAGGCCATCATGACATCGGTAAAACGCATGATGATCATCTCGACCCAGCCCCCCAGGAAGGCAGCCGTAGCCCCAATAAACACGGCGATCAGCACCGCCAGGCCATTCCCGACGACGCCCACCAGCAGAGACACGCGCGCACCCCATATCAGCCGGCTCAGCACGTCGCGCCCCAGGTTGTCGGTCCCCAACAGGAAGGTGCCGTTCGGGGCCAGCGGCCCACCCACGTCGGAGATACCTTCCGCGTAGCCGAAGTTGGGGGCATGAGGGGCCAGCCAGGGTGCCAACACGGCGACAGTTGCCAACACCAGACATATGATAGCACCTGTCACCGCTGCCCGATCCCTGAGCAGACGTTGCCAGGCGTCAGACCAGAGCGAGCGCGGCTTGTCTTGGGGTATGCCCCAGGTTTTGACGGACCTGGCTGGTTCCAGTTCAGTCCCCGCCCGGCAGGCAGGAGCGAGTCGGGATAACCCGCCAGGCCCGCTATCCGGTGTCTCGTTCATCTAGTCAAGGCTTGATCCACATCCGCTCGAAGAAGGGGCCATACTCGGATCGAGAATAGAAATCTTGGATGTGGGGGTTGTGCATGTAGTAGGAGATGCTATTGATGAGCGGAACGTGAACGGCATCCTCCATCAGCAAATGCTCGATGTCCTGGTAGAGCTTGATGCGTTTCTCGCGGTCCTGCTCGGTCAGGGCCTGGACGGCCAGCTCGTCCACCTTCGGGTTGGAATAAAAGTCCTGGTTGCTGCCGGCCCCGGTCATGTACAGGTTGTTGATGAGGTCGGCCGGGTCAGGTTGAATCATGTACCAGTCGTTCAGGTACATCTGGGCCTCACCCGCGGTTATCATGTCGTAAGAGGCGGTATCAGACACCTGCTTGATGCTGACCTTGACGCCAATCTGGTCCAGGTCCTGCTGGATTGACTGGGCAATAGTGGCTTCCAGAGGATCCTCGGCGATGAGCAGCTCCAGCTCCAGCCCATCGGCGAAACCCGCCTCCGCCAGCTTGGCCTTGGCCGCATCCGGATCGTACGGATACGGCTTGTAGTCGGGCTCAAAGCCAGGCGACTGGGAGGGATAGATGGCCCACAGCACTTCACCCTTCCCGCCGCTCAGCCTGACGATCTTTTCACGGTTAATGGCTATGTTGAGCGCCTGTCGAACCAAAGGATTGTCGAGGGGCGCCATTTGATTGTTCAACCCCACCCACCAGGTGTACATGGACGGCTCACGAAACAGCCAGTCCTGGTAATTGAGGTCGTTGATCAGGCGCGAGAAGTCGGCCGCGGGGATCATATCGCCAAAGAGGACATCCAGTTCGCCCTTTTCCATGCGCAGGAGGGCGGTGGAGGGCTCGATCCCGAAGTAGATAATGGTCTCGTCAATGTATGGCTGGCCTTCGTGGAAGAAATCCGGATTGCGCACAAAGACCGCTTTCTCGCCGGGGACAAATTCTTTGAGCATGAACGGCCCGGTGCCAACCGGGTGCCGCTCAAACTCTTGCCCCCACTTTTCCACTTCTTCTTTGGGGATAACCCAGTTGTTCGGCAAGGCCAAGACGTTCAGGAAGGTCATATCCGGCGCCGTCAGGGTGAAGCGGATGGTGTACTTGTCGAGCACTTCGATGCCGCTCACCTCTTTGGTCTGGCCGTCTATCACCTCCTGCGCTCCCTTCAGGCTGATCAGGTAATAGTTAGCCCAACTCGCCCAGTCGGGGTCGAGCACGCGTTCCAGGCTGTACTTGAAGTCGGCCGCCTCTACCTCGCGCCCGTTGTGGAACTTGATGCCGGGCTTGATCTTGAAGGTGTAGACCAACCCATCCGGGCTGATTTCCGGCCAGCCGTCGGCCATGTCGGGCACAGCGCGGTCTCCCTCGTAGATCATCAGGCCGCGATACAGGTTCATGAGACTCTGCCAGGCCGGAAGGTTATAGCCCAGGATGGGATCCAGCGAGTTGGGGTCTTCGGTGAAGGCCACGGTTACGGTGCCACCCGTGGCCGGTCCGGCCGGGACAGGGGTGGGAGTCGGGGCAGCCGGGAGCGGGGTAGGGGATGGCTCAGGCGGCGTCTGAGCCGCTTGTTGCGTGGCCGGGGCCGGGGACGGCGCGGACGGCTCAGCCGGGGCCGGACCACAGCCACTCAGTGAGAGTGCGATCATGGCCAGGGCCAAGAGCGTATCCAACGACAGAGCAGCCAATCTGTTTCTGGTGTGCATTTTCTTTGTCTCCTTTCTGAGATTCTACTGGCCTAACGATTGCGCAACCAGGAGCGGGATGTCTCCTGGGAAGAAAAAACAGAACCTTTTCGTAACTACTCAGCCTACCCTCCCGGAGCGAAGCCCCCCCACGGGGCAGGTTCTGTTGAGTGGGCAATTCTGCGTCTGAATTGTCGAGTGTAGCGACGGCCTCTGCTTTGGCGTTTGCCTAAACCTGCCCCGTGGGGGGGCTTCGCTCCGGTAGGGTGAGCAGTTACACCTTTTCAACTGAAATAGGACAAACTCTCACTGTGGTGGCATTATTGAGTTTATAAGGTATTGGTGCTAACCCGCCAACGAGTGTGCCGTAGTCACCAACGTGTCAATCAGGCGGGGGTTGGTGTCCAGGGGAAAGGGGCTCCCCGTACTGACCACGAAGCCTCTGGCGCTGGCCCCGATACGCGCCTGGCGTCGCACTTCGGCGGCCATGTCTTCCAGCCGGGTGTTAAGGCCAAACCGCACGGCATCGATGTTGCCAAAGACCGCCACCCGACCGGCCACCCGGTCTACCACGTCTTCGATCTCAATGCAAAAGCTCTTCTTGCTTTCCTCTACCGCCACGGCCGCCACATCCAATTGGACGACCCGCTCCAGGCGAGGAATGGCGTCACCGCACATATAATAAATCGGAAACAGCCCCAGGGTCCGCATATGAGAAAAGTAGGGCCGGTTGTAGGTGAACACGTACTCGTCATAGTGACCGGGAGAGATCATATCGGCCCCGCTAAAGACTTCCTCCACGTACACACCGTGGGCGCCGACGGCAGCCCAGGCGCCCATAAGCTCTTTGGCCTGCGCCAGTTTGCGCTGCAACAGGTAGTGGAACAGAGCCGGCCGGTCGTGCTGGATGAGCATCAAGCCCTGGAAGCCAAGCTGGTCATAGGCACTGCAGAAGGGGGTATCGAGAATGGCCGAAATAAAATAGCGCTCACCGTAGTCGACGACCACCTGTTGAGGCAAGGCAAAATCACCCCGCGCCAGCCACTCATCTGCAGTCAAGATGGGCAACTGCACGTCCACGTCCGCCTCGCTTTGAACCTGGCCGGAGGTGTCCCACACGTCGACCGTACTGGGGTTGGCTATGCTCAGGTCGGCGTCCCCGTGCGGCAGGTCCACTGCATACATGGGCGCCTGCCGCCCCGAGGTTTTGTCCTGGTAATACAGGAGGCCGTCCTGCAGGACGAGCTCGGTGCGCTCAGCCCAGGCCCGGCTGGGCCCGCGCTGAACCTCGATCCAGTCCGGCCAGGCTTTGAAAATGCCGTAAGACTGGTAAAGCGCCTGTGCACGCAAGTGAACGTCTTCCTGGTGGTCGATCCGATAACGGGAGCGGCCCTGCATGCGGCGGCGGTACTGCTCGATGTAGTAAGCGCGCTGGAAATCGGCCAGAAAGAGGCTCAGGTAGGCCGGGGCGGCCGGCACCACGTCGGTTCTTTGGCCCGACAAGGCCCTGGACATTCTTTCCCTGGGAGTCAAAGCCGTGCACATCGCCATAGCCAACCTCAGGCTCCTACCAGGTGGCGGGCCAGCACCACCGCGCCGGCTGCATCTTCGGCATAACCATCGGCGCCGATCTCCTGCGCCCATTGCATGCTGACCGGTGCGCCGCCCACCATCACCTTCACCCTGTCACGCAGGCCGGCCTTGGTCAGTTCCTGGATGATCTGGCGCTGGACGCTCATAGTCGTTGTTAGCAGGGCCGATAGGCCGACCAGCGTGGCGCCCGTCTGGCGCACGACGGTCACGAATTGAGTCGCCAGTACGTCCACGCCCAGGTCGTGCACCACAAAGCCGTTGGCGGTCAGCATAGTGCCCACCAGCGATTTGCCGATCTCGTGGATGTCGCCGGCCACCGTGCCCAGCACGACGGTGCCCGGCGTCTCGCGGCTCAGGCCGCCCGCTTTCAGGGCTGGCTCCAACAGGTCCACGGCTGCTTTCATGGTATTGCCAGCCATCACCAGATGGGGCAGAAAGTATTCGCCGCAACTGAATTTCTCGCCCACTACTTTGATGCCGGGAGTCAGGGCATCTTTGATGAGTTCCAGTGGATTGAGGCCCTGCTCGAGGGCTTGCCGGGTGAGCGATGCGGCCAATTCCTGGTCCCCCTCAATGACAGCCATGCTGAGCTGGTCGTAGAGTTCTTGGGACATGATATAGTCTCCTCATTGTTCCTGGGGAAGGTGGATGTCATTCGGCAAGGGCGGCAGGCGATCCATGCCGCAGCGGCGGGCCGCGTCCTGGGTGATGTCGTGCAAGGCGCGGCGCACCTCGTCGGGCAGGACGCGCGGCTGGTAGGCAGCCAGCAAGTGCAGCACCCGGTCGTGGGCGCGTACTGCGGCCGTCTTGCCGCCCGCGTTCTGCCAGGCGCTCAGCGAGCCGCGGTCGATCACCTCGGAGGGGATGTGCTGCTCCTGAGCGAAGTGGGTCAGGGTATGTTTCTGGCCCAGGAACTCGCCGTGGTGGCCCACGGCGCGGATCAGGGCCGCGCCCAGCGACTCGTCGTGCGCCTGGATGCCGCGCAGCAGCCGCCCGGCCATGGCGATAATCTCGGCGTCGACGACCAGTTTCTCCAGGGACTGGGCGCGCAAAAAGTCCAGCATACCAGCGCCGCTGATCATGTTGATGCCCGCCAGCGCGCCCAGCAGCGCGCTCATGCCCGCCTCGAAGCCGGCCTGGGCATCAACCAGCTTACTGTCGCTGGCCGCCAGGTAGCCGTGAGTGGGCATGCCCAACCGCTTGCCGACCTGGGCATAGGCCACGTCGATCATGGCGGTCTCGATGGCTCCCATGGGGGTAGCCCCGGTGCGCATATCGGTAATGGCCGGCGCCCCGCCCCACACGATGGGCGCGCCCGGATTGGCCAGTTGGTGGATGGTCACGCCGCTCATGCACTCGGCGGTGTGCTGTACCACGGCGCCGGCCAGCGTCACTGGCGCGGCGGATCCGGCCAGCGGCATGGAGACGATCTGGGCCGGGATGGCATAGCGCGCGCAGTCCAGCATGTTCTGGCAGGTCAACTCGCTCCACAGCAGGGGCGGCGAGGGACAAACGTCGAAAACGGCGCGCGGCCGGGCGGCCAACGCCTCCAGGCTTCCGGCCTCGGCGACCAGCAAATCTTTCATCACGTGCAGGGTGTCGATGCGGAAAGCGCCGGTCACGACCGGTTTTTGGCTGTAAAGCAGTGACAGATACAGCCGGTACAGGTCGCTGATCTCCTGGGGCACGTCAGAGCAGACAAAGGCGGTGCTGGTAGCCTGGTAGGCAGGCAGCATTTCGACCAATTGGGTGTAGCGCACGTAGTCGGCGGTGACCGGCTTGCGGTACTGGCCGGTCCCTCCGTCGAGCAGGTTGACCGCCGCCGAGCCGGGGTCGAACTGGACGTGATCCCCCTCGTAGCGGACGGCGACGCGCCCATCAGTGTCGTATAGGGCAAAGGCGGACGGCGCACTCTCCAGTGCCTGCTCGACCAGCGGCTGCGGAATGCGGGCGACTTTGGTCCCGAAGTCTACGTCGGCGCCGGCGTCGCCCAGCAGGGTCAACGCCTCATGGCTGTGAATCTGGACGCCGGGGTCCTGAAGCAGTTCAAAGCCCTCGGCGATGATGCGCTCGACCAGTTCATGGTTGAGCAGTTCGATCTTGGGCTGCATGGGTGTATCCTTTCTCCCCGGGACCTAGGCGACGCCCGGTTCGCGTTCCGACGAGGCGACGATGCGCCCCAGCTCGGCCGAGAGCCGGGGATCGAGGGGAACCGGTCGGTGATTCTCCAGGATCCAGCGTGCCTTCTGGTTGGCCCACTCGCGGGAGCCCGTCGGATCGGCTTCCCAGGCTGAGTAGGGACGGCGGTCGATGAAGCGGGGCTGCCAGAAATCGGCCACGTGGCGGCGGGTGTGTTTCTGGGCCAGGAAGTTGCCGACCACACCCACTTTCTTGACCACGTCCAGGGCCAGCGTCTCGTCGTCCACCGGGATGCCGTTGGCCACAAAGCGGATGGCGCTGTAGAGCTCGCAGTCCAGCAGCAACTGCTCGTAGGAGAAGATACGCGAACCGTACAGCATGCCGGCCCCCTGCAACAAGTCGGCTCCGGTGAGGACGGGCATAAAACCGGCAAAGACGTTGTCGAAAGCGGCCTGCCAGTCGGGCTGCTTGGCGCCGGTGGCGAAGGCCCCCATGGAGAGGGGGATGCGGTAAAAGTCGGCCAGGAGATTGGTGGCCGCGCCGAAGAGGTAATCCTCCGGCCCGCCGCCGGTATAGGCTCCCGTGCGCGGGTCCATGGCCGTCTGGGCGGCGGCGTAAAACACCGGGCAGCCCGGGTAGGCCATCTCCAGCAGGGCTAGGGCCGAGATGGCTTCGGCGTTGCCCACGGCCAGGTTGCCGGCCAGGCTGGCCGGGCCGCTGAAGCCGCAACTGGCCATAGTCATAAAGCCCACCGGCAGGCCGGCCTCGGCGGCGACCAGGGCGGCGTCGAGGCTGCCGCCGTTCTGGGCCAGCGGGCTGATGGTGCACTGCATGATAGACAGGACCGGCCGCCGGTGCAGCTCGGCGCGGCCGCCGGCGATGGCGGCCGCCATCTCGACGGCGGCCTGCATCTCGTGGACGGTGACGATGCTCTCGGTCTGCACGTGCTTGGCGTAGTTGTTCCAGATGGCCTCCAGCTCGTGCAGGGCGCGCGTTTCGGCCGGGCAATCCTGGGCGGAGACGGGCGGCCAGACCAGAGCGATCTCCTCCATGTAATCGGCCACCCGCATCGAGTCAGCCACGTCCTGTTTGGTGGAAAGATGTTTGTGGCCGGTGTAGGGGTCGAGCACCTCGATGCCGGTGCCATCCACAGCCAGGTAGGCGTGCCGGCCGTCCAGGGACAAGTCCAGCTCGGAGTCCTGGCGGGCGCACAGGGTATAGGCGGGCGGGGCTTTACTCAACGCCGTTTCGACGAGGTGGCCGGGGATACGCGCGATTTGTTTGTCGCGGTCTACGATTGCGCCGTGGTCGTGCAAGATATCCAGCGCCGGCCGGGAGGGGAAGTGGATACCGACCGTCTCGATGAGTTCCAGGCTGGCCTGGTGAATACGCTGTACATCGTCGGGGGTGAGCAACTGCAAACGTAGGCGCGTGGTGTCGATCGGTAGAATACGTTGGCTCATGGCAGTCTCTTGAGCGAGGGCATAGGGATACCCTCGCAGCTGACGCGCACTTGCCCCATACCACACCTGTAGCATGGCACAGATGTTGCCAGGTGCGGATAAGAATGCGTCGGCTAGGGAACAAATGTGCAACGTGACGTTATCGAACTACCCACGTGCCAGGCAGCGGGCCCTGGAGAACTTGCAGGAAAGGTGCCTGGCGGCTGATTCACCCGCCAACACAGTCGTGAAGGGGCGAGGCGAGGATGCCTGAATCGTTTTACACAGTTATCTCAGGCAGGGGAACTACAACCCGGCTTCCAACAGAGGCCGGGGGCGCAGAAAGTAGCATAATGGAAAAAAATGGTGAGTCAACGCCATCGTCCATCTCCTGCCTTACTATAAACCAGGTCGGGCGGAATGTCAAGTTCACGGTTCAACTCAGTTCAATTCGGGTGTGTCCCAAAATTTAGGTGCAACGCACTTAGTAAGTGCGTTGCACCTAATTCGCCTAAAATTTGGGACAGACCCGTTCAATTCCGGTGCACGAACGATCTGTTAGCGCGGGAGACATGTCATGCTGAGCGAACGCGGAGCATCTCGTTCTTGACCTGTGGAAATGGGATTCTTCGCTCCCTTCGGTCGCTCAGAATGACATTTTAGCAACAGATCGTTCGTGCGCCGGTTCAATTCGGGTGTGTCCCAGATTTTTGGGAATCCCGAACTTGTTCGGGAAATGGACCGCAACAAGTTGAGGAGTCCTCAAATATGGGACAGACCCGTTCAATTCCCGTTCAATTCTGGGTGATCGTTCGATGGTCAGACGCCGTATTGCGCCTGAAAGGCCGTACAGGTGCCCGGCACAGTTGTTAAGCCACCTCAACCTCAACGGCTGGTTGGGCCTATTTCCCCTCCAAGACGGGCTCAGGAGCCTCTTCCTCGACGACGGGCTCCGCAGGTTCTTCGTCCCCCACGCCATAGGGCTGCCACTTGTGAGCGTCGGCGCTGAGGCGATGCTCACCCTGCCGGCCCCGGCGGTGGATCTGGTCAAAGTTTTCAGGCTTGATGTTCAGCTTGTGACCCTCCAGCAGGGCCGTCACCCCCTCCTGGCCTGGTTCAGGCCGGCGCGCCACCTGGGCCTCCAGGTGGCGGATGGCGGTCGGGTCGTAGTCCATCGGTTCGGCGTAGGTGGTGATGTACCCTTCAAAGTTGCGCAGAACCACGTGGGCCGGCGACTGGGCCAGCAGGTAATTGGGGTTGATGGGTATCTTACCGCCGCCGCCCGGCGCGTCCACGATATACTGGGGCACGGCATAGCCCGAGGTGTGCCCGCGCAAGCCTTCGATGATCTCAATGCCCTTGCTGACGGTGGTGCGGAAGTGACCGGCCCCGTGCACCAGATCGCACTGGTACAGATAGTAGGGCCGCACTCGCATCATCACCAACTCATGCACGAGCTGGCGCTGGATGTGCACCGAGTCATTGACTCCGGCCAGCAACACGCTCTGATTGCCCAGCGGGATGCCGGCGTCGGCCATGCGATCGCAGGCAGCAGCCAGTTCGGGCGTGATCTCGTTGGGGTGGTTGACGTGGATGTTGATCCACAGCGGGTGGTATTTCCTCACCATATCGGTGAATTCCTGGGTGAT